>CAYJLT010000165.1:0-1544 GCA_964371295.1 uncultured Treponemataceae bacterium | reverse complement strand
CCAGGGAAATCAATTTTGAATAACTAATTAAATTTAGATGCAAGAATTAACAGGATGTAAAGGATGCTTTTTTGTGGTGCAAAAGAAAAGAAACATTATCCTGTTTAATCCTGAATATCAGCGGCCATAAAAAGGACACTTTTGGATTAAAATTAACTTTCCTCCTCGACTTCGACTATGACTTTACATATTTATGTCTTTATGCTAATCTATGATAAACAATCAATTAAGGAAATAAGCATGTCAGATACCTATGAAGTAGCGCTTGAAAAAAGTAAAAAGTTAGAACAAGATATACAAGCAAATCCAAAAAAATACCGTGTTCTCACAGGAGACCGCCCAACAGGAAGGCTTCATATAGGCCACTATTTTGGGTCATTACAAAACAGGGTTCGCCTTTCAAAAATGAATGTTCCAACCTGTATACTTATTGCAGATTACCAAGTATTAACAGACCATGACGCTTTTCACGAAATATCACAAAATACCAAACAATTGGTAATAGACTATTTAGCAGCAGGGATAGAACCATCTGATGATGTAATTATTTATCCCCATTCATATATTCCAGAAGCAAATCAGCTCATGCTACCTTTTTTAACTCTGGTATCAAACTCAGAACTTAGCAGAAACCCAACGGTTAAAGAAGAAATTGCTAGTGCAGGTATTAAAAGCGTAAATGCTGGAATGTATACCTACCCCGTGCACCAAGCATGTGACATTTTATTTTGCAAGGGAACGGTGGTTCCAGTTGGAAAAGACCAACTTCCCCACTTAGAACTTACCCGAACAATTGCAAGACGATTTAACGAAAAGTTTAGCCCAAACAATCCAGTGTTCCCAGAGCCACAAGCATTGTTAAGTAAAACTCCCGCTATTTTAGGGCTTGATGGAAATTCTAAGATGAGTAAAAGCCGTGGAAATGCTATTATGCTCAGCGCAAACGAGGATGAAACGGCAAAACTTATTAAAAAAGCAAAAACTGATGCTGAAAGATTTATTACCTATGACCCAGAAAATAGACCAGAAGTTGCAAACCTTTTAATGCTCATTTCTCTTTGTACTGGTGAAGAGCCTGCCCTAATTGCAGAAAAAATTGGCGATGGCGGTGGAGGTATGCTTAAAAACATGCTCACTGAAAGTTTAAATGAAACATTACGTCCAATGAGAGAAAGACGAGCACAGCTTGAATCACAAGAAGATTATATTAGACAAGTTCTTTTAAACGGTGTGGACAAAGCCCGTGAAATGGCAGTTAATACGCTCAATGAAGTAAGATCTTGCATGAATATGGGTATTTAATTTACAATTAATAATGTATAATTAATAATTATGTAGCCTAGCAGACTTTCATGATTTCCAAGTCCTTTATTTAGAAGTCTGTGTAATTCTTGCGGATAATAAATAAAATGTATTAGGAATTAGGAATTAAGAATTATTAAAATGAGATTGTCAGAAAAAGAGATACAAGCAATAAAGATATGTACAAAAGAGCAATTTTCTCACACTGCAAAAGTATACCTTTTTGGCTCAAGAGTAGATGA
>CAYJLT010000164.1:0-1557 GCA_964371295.1 uncultured Treponemataceae bacterium | reverse complement strand
TGCACTGCCCTTTATCCACGTATGACCACCTGTCTTTGTATTATGCATAAAGGGTTGAAGCCTATCCAAACTCGCAGCAAAGCGAGAATCAGCTGTATCCATCCTGTCAAACTCTTCCCATAATGTTCTAAGCTCAGTTGCTTGCTCTATTGGTAATTGGGTAAACAAGGTATCTGCCGCTTCCTTTTCTCGCGCTTCTTTATTTTTATTTGCCTCAACATCAAATGCAAAGGTGTCTCCTGCATAAATCTCAACAAGGTCATGTATAATAACCATTTTTAAAACACGCTCCATATTAATGGCTTCAGCAGCATACTCTTGCAAAATTATTGCAGCCATTGCTAGGTGCCATGAGTGTTCTGCATCATTTTCACGTCTAGAGCCGTCTACTAAAATAGTCCTTCTGAGAATGTTTTTAAGTTTATCGACTTCGATTATAAAGTCTAATTGTGTCTGTAGTCGATTGTTCATGAATTCAGCATATTACCTATATACAGAATTGTCAAGAGGTATCTTCAGATATAAAAACTAGCTAAAAATCTTTGCAATTTTTTTTATCTCATGCTATACTATGTATATGAAAATTCTAATGAGCGCAAGTGAAGCAGTGCCTTTTGCAAAATCAGGTGGTTTGGCTGATGTTGTATCGGCTTTATCAAAACAATTACAATTAAACGGTCATGATGTTAGAATCATCATGCCACGTTATTATTCAATAGATAAAGACAAGTTAAAAAAACACCCTAACCCATTAGGTGTTCCCGTTGGCTTTGGTGATATTTGGAATGCCGTATATGAAACAACACTACCAGATAGTGATGTACCTGTATACTTTTTAGATAATGAAGAGCTATATGGAAGAAGCGGCATTTATGGTGAAAACGGCTCCTCAAGCTTCCCTGATAATGCCAAGCGTTTTATAAACCTAACCCGAGGCTCATTCCAGCTTTGTAAAATGCTCGATTGGTATCCAGATATAGTGCACAGTCACGATTGGCCAACATCAACAGCTGCTCTGTTTTTAAACACCTGGGAAAAAGATGGCTATTTTACGAAAACAGCCTCAGTACTTACCATTCATAATCTAGGATATCAAGGATGGTTTCCAAAAGGTGACATTCACCTCTTTCAATTGCAATGGGAAGAATTTTTTGCTTCTGGCTTGGAAAAATTTGACACATTGAATTTCTTAAAGTGTGGTATTATGCAAAGTGATGTTATTACTACCGTTTCACCGACGTATGCACAAGAGATTCAAGGTATCATGAGTGAAGGTTTGGGCGAAGAGTTAAGCGAGCGCTCAGGTGATTTATATGGTGTATTAAACGGGATGGACTATTCTGATTGGAATCCAGAAACAGATAAGCTTATTCCCCATAATTTTACAGCAAAAAAAATGGCTGGAAAGGCTAAGATGAAAGCAGAGCTTCAAAAGCGCTTTGACCTTGAAATAAACCCTACTAAGCCGCTTTTTGGAATAGTTTCTCGTTTTGCTGAACAAAAGGGATTTGGAGAGCTCTGTGGGCCCACTCACGGCTCATTATTTAACATGTGCCG
>CAYJLT010000163.1:0-1783 GCA_964371295.1 uncultured Treponemataceae bacterium | reverse complement strand
CATAATCACCTTCATCGAGGATAACGCGGGTGATTTTTCCAGCTGTTTCTGGGTAGACAGCAGTTTCTGTTTTAGAAGAAACATCGCCACTAATTCTTACTTGTTCTTGAATAGTTTCACTTACAATTTCCTTTACAGAAACGGTAACGGTACCATCACCTTGTGGGGCTCCGCCCATGCCGCCCATCATTGCGCCACCCATGGCACTCATTGTCGATCCGCCTGAGCCAGATGTCATGCTCATTATCATTGCAATTACCATAATTGCAATTAATCCTACCATCGAAAATTTAACGATAGTATCTACGTTTTTTTCTTTCTTATCCATTGATTTCTCCTACTTGTATTCTGTTTGAATCGGCAATAGTGGTGCTTTTACCGTAAAGCTCATATAATTCTTCTATATCTATATTAAGCGCATTTGCAAGTGCATAGGTACCATTTATGTATGATATTTCAGCATTTATTAATGCTTGATTTGCAGATGTAAAGTTTTGTCTAGCATCTTCTAAATCAGTTTGTGTTAAAAGTCCATTTTGATATGATTCTTGTGAAAGCTCGTACGTCCTTTCTACAATACTAAAGTTAAGATTCGCAGTTTGAATGTCTTCCCAAAGTCGTCTAATATCTGTAGATTTTTCAATAATGTTTTGGCCTGCATTTAATAAAGCGGTGTCCAAATCTATTTCTGCACTTACAATAGCATCATCAAGTTTGTCTAAGTTCAAAGCGCCACTAGAGCCTGGAATAATACTGTCTAGGGGAAGCCTTGCAGAAATACTAAAGCTTCCATTTACTGATAAATCGCTAGTTATATTGTCTTCAACTAAATTTAGGTTTTCACTTAATGTGATAGTTGGCCCGTATGAGCTTAGTTTACTTGAAAGTGCATATAGCTCACTTCTTTCTAAACTATAGGTTTTAGATAGCACATCTGCTGTATTATTTGTATATAAATCTGCTAATTCAGCAAGTTTTGGAAGCTCTAATTCTACAATTTCCAATGTTGAATCGATTTCAACATGAGAATATGTTCCTGTTATTTCAGATGGGGTACTTTCGGGTTCGACGCCAAGCAAAATTAAAAAGTCGGCTATTTGAGTTCTGTAATTACTTGCAGCTTCACGTAATGCAGGTCCTGCACTTTCATATGAGTATTGTGCTCTGAGTAAATCAAGTTCACTAGCGATACCTGCATTGTAACGGTCAGTAACTTGCTCATATTCTTCTTCTGCAAGCTCTAAACTATCTTGCAAAATGGTAATATTTTCTTTTGCAGAAATAAGTCCATAAAAAGAAGCAGCAACGCTTGTTTCAATGTTTTTTACTAGCTGTTCGTAATTATGGAGTGCTATGTCATAGTCCAATTGAGCAATTTTAATCGCGCTTGGCACATGTAATCCAATACCTGAAATGCTTGCAGATGCACTTGCTCCCCAGTCCCAATTTCCATCTGTTGCGCTAGGAGCAATTTGATGTCCTGCATTCCCATAGTTTGCACTTACGCTTAATGATGGCAAAAATAAATTCCATTGGTTACTTGCAGTTTTTCTTGCTTGTTCTAACGCGAGTGCTTGTTTTTGAATGTCTGCATTGTTTTCAAGTGCGGTTGCAATGCTGTTTTCTAAAGTTATTGTTTGTGCAGATAATCCTGCTAAAATGCACAGGCACAAACAAATCAATAACGCTTTTTTCATACTACCTCCAAAGTCGCATGTTCATTCTTAATATAATAGCATCATACGCCATCAACCTTAAACAAACCTTAATAAAAAAAATATTT
>CAYJLT010000162.1:0-1800 GCA_964371295.1 uncultured Treponemataceae bacterium | reverse complement strand
AGTTAAAATTCCACTCTGACTAAGCATTTCTGTTATTGTCATATGTTACCCTCCAAAAGGTTACGTTATCGGTCGCCCTATTCTACTAAAAAATGAGAACTTATTCAAGGTGCTATACAGTTATTTTTTAAACCAACTAAACTTTATTCTGCGAGGGAATCAAAGACAGTATTTATATCTTCTCTGATATGTAAGGCTCGAGATGCGCATTCATGTGGAATATATGTAGGTTCCATATTTATGCAAATATAATAGGAATTTTCCCAGCTTGCAGTCATCTGTAAAAATGGGTATTTTATTATACCTGGTGTATTTTGTCCCACACCTAGCTCTAAAAATAATGTTTTAGAATTTTTGCATTCGTTTAAGAAAGTTTCATACTGCTTTGCAGCATTAACCCACCCATCGTCTTCAACAAAAGTATTATCTTTTCTCAGATTTGTAGTCATAGGCTTTTCGCAAACAGGGCAATACGGAATAAGTTCAGTTGGTATCCTCATATCCTTTTGTTCATTAACCATGTTTTTTACAATATCTTCATTATCATATGTTTTTATGTGGCAGGGAATCGAACATTGAAATAGTCCATAATCACCTTGAGTATAAAAAAGTCGCTGCTTGTCAAACCCACTTTTTTGAAAAAGATGATCTACATTTGTGGTAAGTACAAAATAATCTTTATGTTCAATAAGTTTTAGTAAATGAATATGCGCTTTTGCTTTTGCATTATCATAGCGATTAATCATAATGTGTCGGCTGAAGTATGCCCAAAATTCCTCTAATGTTTTATACGGTTCAAAGGCAGCTGAATACATATCAGAGTAGCCATACTTTGCAATAAAATCAGAAAAATTATCTGTAAATCGAGGGCCAGAATACACGTGTCCACTTGCGGCTGAAAACCCAGCTCCTGCACCAACTACAATTTTTTCTGCACTTGTAATTTTTTCTTTTAAGATAGCAATACTTTTCCTAAGATAATTTTCGCTCATATAGATCCTTATCCTTATCCAAAAAAACATTAAAAATTATTTTTAATTCTGATAATGTGTCTTTTTGCCACTGCATAACTGTGTCAACGGCAACCTCACAGGCCTCTTCACTTGGGTAGCCAAAAACACCTGTACTTAGACAGCAAAAAGCGATTGTAGATAGGTTGTTACTATGTGCTTCATTTAAGCATGAAATATAACAACTTTTTAAGTCTTCTCTATTTTCATCTGTTGGGCTAGCATTGGATACTATGGGTCCAACGGTGTGAAAAATATACTTGGATGGAAGGTTATAGGCATCAGTTACTTTAACTTGCCCATTTGCCTCTTGGGATCCTTTCATTAGAGTGTTACAATCCAAGCGCACTTGAATACCTGCTGCAGAATGTATAGCATTATCTATGCAATTGTGCAAGGGTTGAAAGCATCCTAACAAAGAAGAATTGCAAGCGTTTACTATTGCATCCGAATCAAGTCGGGTAATATCTCCTTGCCAAAGTGCAATATTATTTTTATAGGTTAAGTCGTTCGAAAATACAATTCCTTTTTCGAGTGTTTGCGTCCACAAAAATGAATCTTGGAGTTTTAAGAATTCTTCTGAAATAGGATTTGCTTCGCGCAAATTACACAAAGCCCTAAAAACATTACATCTATTTTCATACAAAGCATCATAATCTGATATTTTTGCCTGTTCTAATAGTAATGTATCTAAAAGAGCATTTAGAACATTGTTTTTTTCATCTGCGGTTGTTAAAACTTGAGGTCGTACCATACTTTAAATATACTACGAAAGTGTGAATAAAGCTAG
>CAYJLT010000161.1:0-1807 GCA_964371295.1 uncultured Treponemataceae bacterium | reverse complement strand
ATTGGAATACAGCTGCAGATTTTCCCGCGCAGAAAAGGTCGTATGTTTTTTCGTCCTCTTCACTTTGCTCTTTTGTTGAAAAGTTTTCAAATCCTTTTCTTTTTCGTATAATGTGTTCAGCATGTTTTATGAGCGTCAGGGTTTTGAGTCCTAAATAGTCCATTTTTACTAAGCCACAAGGTTCAATAATATCCATGGTATATTGAACGGCAACAGTTCCTGTTTTACCGTCTTTATAAAGAGGTCCCCACTCAGGAAGTTCGCTTCGTCCAATTACAATACCTGATGCATGTAAGCTTGTGTTTCTGTTTACATTTTCAAGTTTTAATGCAAAGTCAAAGAGCTCTTTATATGCAGGATTTTCTCTGTATGGTATAAGCTGGCCAAAGTCAGGATGATCCTTATCAGGTGGGTCAAAGGCATTTTTAAGCTTAACCTTAGGACCCTCAGGGATAAGCTTTGTTATCATATTTACTTCATTTAATGGAATATTTAAAACACGCCCAACATCTTTAATTACTGCCTTTGCTTTTAGAGTTCCAAATGTTACAATATGGCCAACCTGCGGGTCTCCATATTTTTGGCGAGTGTATTCAATAACGCTTTGGCGTCCTTCATAACAAAGGTCAATATCAAAGTCGGGCATGCTTACCCGTTCTGGATTTAAAAATCGCTCAAAAATGAGTTTAAATCGAAATGGATCGATATCTGTAATTTCCATTGCATAGGCAACAAGAGACCCTGCTCCTGAACCACGCCCAGGCCCTACTGGAACATCATGGGTTTTTGCCCAGTGAATAAAGTCCCATACAATTAAAAAATAGCCAGCAAAACCCATGTGCAAGATTATCTCAAGCTCATAGTCAGCTCTCTCTTTTATTTCATCGGTTATTTCTTCATAGCGATGTTTTAATCCTTCGTATACTAAGTAACGTACATAATCATCTTGGCTCGAAAAGCCATCTGGTACTTGATAGATGGGTAAACAATCTTTTAATTCTTCGGTTTTGTATTGAGGAATGTGCAGGTCACACATGTCTGCAATACGCTTTGTGTTTGTTATCATTTCAGGATACTGTGGAAAGAGTTTGCGCATTTCTTCTTCTGATTTTAAGTAAAACTCTTGTCCATCGTATCGCATTCGGTCAACATCGCTTCTTAGCTTTTTAGTTCCAACACAGAGGAGTACATCGTGTGCTTCCCAGTCTTCGCGTCGTACATAGTGGGCATCGTTGGTTACAATCATTGGAACATTCATTTTTTGCGCAATGTCAATTAAAGGTTGTGCAACGCGACGTTGTACATCAAGTCCATGGTCTTGAAGTTCTATAAAAAAGTTTTCTTTACCAAATATTTCTTGGTATTCTTTTATAAAGGTTTCGGCTTGTTCATATTGGCCGTTTAATAAAAGCTGCGGGAGTTGTCCTGCAACACAAGCCGTAGTACACACTAATCCACCAGAATATTGTTTTAAGAGTTCAGTATCAACTCTTGGTTTATAATAAAACCCTTCGGTATATGAGCGTGAAGTGAGCATGCATAGATTTTTGTAGCCTTCTAAGTTTTTTGCAATAAGTATTAAGTGATAGTATTTGTTACCTTGCTCAGTACCAGTTCTTTCACTTCTTGCGCCACCTGCAACATAAAACTCGCATCCAACAAGTGGCTTAATACCTGCTGCATGGCATTTTTGCTCAAAGCGAAGCGAGCC
Organism: uncultured Treponemataceae bacterium; assembly: GCA_964371295.1. Lineage (GTDB taxonomy): Bacteria > Spirochaetota > Spirochaetia > Treponematales > Treponemataceae > CAYJFX01. Next base: position 96 of record CAYJLT010000161.1, on the reverse strand, counting down.
AAACATATTACCATGATCGGTGAGGGCAAGGGCTTGAAAGCCGAGTTCTTTAGCACGCCCAATTAAGTCGTCTAGGCGAGACGATGAGTCTAAAAG
>CAYJLT010000160.1:0-1875 GCA_964371295.1 uncultured Treponemataceae bacterium | reverse complement strand
CACCAGAGCAAACAAAGGCAAAACTTGGTGACCTTGAACTAACTTGCATTAAAAACATTTACAACGATATTTTGCCGAAGGTTGATGAGCTAGAAGAAAAGCCTTTAAGTGAAGCCGTGTATGCAGCAGCAAAAGACATTGGACTTGAGCCAAAAGCCTTGTTTACTGCAATGTATCAAGTACTTGTTGGAAAAGATCAAGGGCCCCGCTTAGCAAACTTTATGAAAATTATTGGCACAGAAAGGCTAAAGAAGATTTTTGAAAAATATGTGTAGGTAATTAGTAATTAACAATGAATAATTAATAATTAATATTTGTTCATTCAGCTACAAAAAAGGCTTGCCAAACGGCAAGCCTTTTTTTGTGAATGTGGTGTATTCTGAATTTGCTTTATCTGAAACATTGAAAATTAATTAACATTTCTCGCTACCCTAAAACCAATGGTAGCAAAAGCCTTATGTGGTGCAACAATACCCCGTTCTACCACTCTCAAACGCTCAGCGTCACTGTCCCATGCACCCCCACGAGCTACTCGTGTAGAACCAGAGGTAGGTCCTGTCGGATTTTCAATAGGATTATTATTTGGATCTTTTGAGTAATTACCAATCCGATCCCAACACCATTCCCAAACGTTGCCATTCATATCATACAAGCCGAGAGAATTTGCTTGCCTTGTTCCTACTTCATGCGTTACTTCTTTTGCATTTTCCGAATACCATGCATAATTTGTAAGAGCATTATCCCCTGTAGGCTCTCCATTACCTGTGCCAGCATACTTTGTTCGATTATCTATTCCGCCACCTGCTGCAAATTCCCACTCAGCTTCAGTAGGTAAACGATAAGCATTTACATCTGCTTCTGCATTTAATTCCACTTTCCAGTTTTGTACACCATCAACATCACTTTTGGTAATTGAGTAGTAGGGTTTTAAGCCTTCTTGACTGCTAAGCTTATTACAAAACTCTATGGCATTATACCAGCTAATGTTATACGCTGGATGATTGTCTGATGAACCATATTCTGTAGTGGCTGGGTCTGTATTTGGCCACGTACCCATAACCGATTTCCATTGCCCTTGCGTTACTTCGTGTGTGCCAATAAAAAAACTGCTTAGTTCTATTTCTCTGCTAGGATATTCATTATGACCAGGGCTTTTATCTGCCGTAGCCTCATCAGGATTCCCCATTGTAAATGTTCCACTAGCAATTGGGTGCATCGGCATTTTTTTTGCAGTTAGTGTTATTTCTTCTATGAGAGAATTTTCGAATCCATCTTTAACTGCAATAGCACGTACAGTCATAACCTCATTATGAGTAGTAAAGTCTAATTCAATTCCAGTTTCAGTTTTATACTCTGTTCCATTTATAGGATCATCAGTTCCGAATGCGTATTTTATTTTTGCATCAATTGTATCAACTTGAACAGTCAGTGTTGTTTTTTCAATATGTACTTCTCCACTTTCCCTACTAAAAATAGGAGTAGCTACGGTTGGAAGAGTTACATCACCAGAAGAGTTTTCATTATTAGTTGAGTCATTACCAGTAGAACCACTATCTGTCGTTCCTTTACAAGAAGCAAATAGTATTACAAGTCCCAGCAGTATAATTCTAAATATATTTTTCATTTGTGTTCCTTATCACAGGTTCATTTTTATGCTACATGGTTTTTGAAAGTACATTGCTACGTTGTAAGGCAAGCGGGTAGAAAAGCAATATTCATTAAAAAAACTCGCGTTAAATATACTCGATTTTTACGATTTTTTCAAGTCTTGTGTGGTTTTTCGCTTAGACAAAAAAAGTGGTGTTAAGAAAGTAGTAAAGTTTTTTTAAGTCGGTGGAATATGAAAAGGCCTATATTGCTCTAGCAATATAGGCC
>CAYJLT010000159.1:0-1910 GCA_964371295.1 uncultured Treponemataceae bacterium | reverse complement strand
ACAAGAACCATAGTATCATTTTTTTGACTTTTGCAATAGTCCTCAAAGTGCTCTAAAAGCTGTTTTCCAATACCTAGGCCACGAGATTTTTCTCCAATAAAAAAAAGATGAATATGTGCGTCATTCTTGGTAAAATCTTCAAAAAGTTCCTCACCATCTTTTTTGTAATCTTTAAATACTTGTAAGGCAATACTTCTGTTCCCATAAAGTCCTAAAGCCCACTGTATAAAAACTTTAACGTAGAGAAAGGCTTTTTGTAGTGCTTTTCCGCTTACATCCCTTGTTTGTCCAATAATAAAGCCTACAACATCATCATTTAACACGGCAACTTCTGTATAGTCGCTGTCAAGAAGGTTCATGTTGAGCATGAGCGTGTATAAGCGCATAGGCTTTTTTAACGTTGTGAAATATTTTTCATACTGCCATGTTTTTGTCATCATTATTTTGCAAGTGAGGCTGTCTTTTTTTTGAAAAGAGCGAAAAGAAATATTTTTTTCGATGGTCATATCTTTAAGATAACACATTTTTATTTATTTTGGTAGAGGCACAGAAAGGGAGGCGTGTATAAAAAACGGCTTTCAAAAGTGAAAGCCGCAGTATTTATTTCTGATATCTTTATAGTTGGAAACCAATAGCAATCATCGGTTCAATTGCAAAATTGTTTGTAAATAGGATTTCCTCTACTGTTCCTGTTATAAGGGTAGTGGAACTACGCCATAAAAATGGACTGTATGAAGCGGAAAGTCCTCCGTTTATGTTTACTACGCTGTTAAATGAATGTGTTGCTATAAGGTATGCACCAAGCCCTGCATTTAGATTAAATTCGCTTGCGGCATTTTCTGCTGACATACCATGAACTGATAATCTTAATGTTGGCCCAACACTTACTTTTGTATTTCCTTCATTATAAAAGGCATATATTGCACCATAGTCGGCTGTAAACATTAAGTTAGATTCTAGATTATCTAAGTCCATTTCTTGACCATTGATTTTTACCGCAGAAGGAAACACAACAGTGTTTTTAAAAAGCGCATTCCATTTCCCGGAGCTTCCAACTGGATCAATCATTGTAAGTGTTACACCAATACCACTTTTTGACTGTTCAACATCGCCAAATTCGTCGCTTGAAAAAGACTCAAACATTGCATTATAGGCACCACCAACTGCAACAATGTGGTCTACATTTCCAGCTGCCCACAGACTACATGTTAACGCTATAAGCATTAATACTAAAAATATTTTTTTCATTTTTCACTCCTTGCACCCATTCTAAGTGTCGCTAATAAAAAAGTCAAGTGCTTTGTGCATGGGCCTCATGATTGTCAGAAACTATTAAACATTGACTTTTTACGAGCCGAGTGCTACACTGAGAAAACAAAAAAATTAGAGGTTGTAATGAAAAAAGTACTTCTTATCCCAGATTCATTTAAGGGAACTATGAGCTCACAAGAAATATGTGGAATAATGAAAGAGGCAATTAATACGCACTTTCCAAAAGCGGAAGTTGTATCTATTCCTGTAGCTGATGGAGGCGAAGGGAGTGTGGATGCTTTTTTAGAAGCCCTCGGTGGGGATAAGATTACTTGTTCAGTAAAAAATCCATTTTTTGAAAACATGGACGGATTCTATGGAATTCTTCCAAACTCTAATGAAGCTCAAAACGAAAAAACAGCTGTTATTGAAATGGCTGCATGTGCGGGGCTTCCACTTGTAGCAGACAGATTGAATCCGTTAAAAACTACCACCTTTGGAGTTGGAGAGCTTATAGCTCATGCGCTGGAAAACGGTTGTAATCACATTATTATGGGCTTAGGTGGAAGTTCGACAAATGATGGTGGCTGTGGAGCCGCTAGCGCTCTTGGAGTAAAATTCTTTGACAAAGATGGAAAGGAGTTTACTCCAACAGGTGG
>CAYJLT010000158.1:0-1935 GCA_964371295.1 uncultured Treponemataceae bacterium | reverse complement strand
AGAATGACAGGCAAGTGGCGTATACAAAAAAAATGCATACCTTGACATTTACCCCTCTATGTGGTATTTATTACTATGACAGAAAATAAAACCCCTCGAACTATGCAAGATGTGCGTACTACATGTGCTAGCTCTGTTGCAGCAACACTTACCCTTTTGGCAAAACAAAAAGAAATAGATTTAGTCGCTTCAGGATTTTCAGTAAATGCAATATTAACAACCAATATCACAATTGAAATACCACCCAACCCTGAAATGGGAGATATTGGCATTCCTATGTTTGCCTTTGCTAAAGCATTTAGAATGGGACCGCCTCAAATTGCAGGTGAAATAGCCAAGATGATAGAAAATGACTGTGAGGCAGCAGAGCTTGGAGTTTTTTCGGCTGTTGGCCCATACGTTAATATAAAGCTTAATAAAACGCTTGTCTCAAAGATTGTGCTTTCAAAAATTTTAGAACAAGATGATAAATATGGAACGCTTGATGATTCTGGGAATGCTCCTCTTAAGGGAAAGAGGGTAATGATTGAGTTTTCAAGTCCCAACACAAATAAACCTCTTCATTTAGGACACCTTAGGAATGATGCTCTTGGTGAAAGTTGCTCGAGGCTTTTAAAAACTGCAGGTGCTGATATTCATAAAGTAAACATTATCAATGACCGCGGCGTGCATATTTGCAAGTCGATGCTTGCATACCAAAAATTTCATGCAGACAAAGGGGATACTCCTCAAAGCTTAGGAATAAAAAGTGATCGTTTTGTTGGTGATTGTTACGTTGAGTATAATACCTATAGTTCAACAAACCCCGAAGCAGAAAAAGAAGCACAAAACTTACTTATTGAATGGGAAAATGGAAATGAAGATGTGCGCGCTCTTTGGCGTACTATGAATGACTGGGCTATTAGTGGGGTTAAACAAACCTATGAGCGCACGGGTATTTCCTTTGATAAATTTTATTTTGAAAGTGAAACATACCTAAAAGGAAAAGAAGAAATACTACAAGGCTTACAAGACGGGATCTTTTATAAAGAAGAAGATGGCTCTGTGTGGGTAGACTTGGCAGAAATTAACCTAGATAAAAAGGTGCTTTTGCGAAAAGACGGAACAGCTCTTTATATGACGCAAGATATAGGAACCGCAATATATCGCCATACCGATTGGGATTTTAATCAACTCGTGTATGTAGTTGGAAATGAGCAAAATTATCATTTTACTGTTTTGTTTTATATTTTAAAAAAACTGGGGTATGAATGGGCAGATCAGTTGTACCACCTTTCTTACGGCATGGTAAATCTTCCAGAAGGAAAAATGAAAAGTCGCGAGGGAACAGTAGTTGATGCTGATGATTTGATAGATGGTCTTAGAGATGGAGCTATAGAAGAAATAAACGAAAAGGGTAGGGAAAATGCAGTTGGCGATGTTGCCGAAGTTGGCGAAAAGGTAGCTTTGGGTGCCCTTCATTACTTTTTACTCCAAACAAGTCCTACTAAGGATATGACCTTTAACCCAAAAGAGTCTCTTTCATTTAACGGAAACACCGGGCCATACTTACAATACATGGGTGCGCGCATCACCTCTATTCTTAAAAAAGCACAAGATCTTAGCGTAACAGGAAGTACAAGTGAAAGCAATTTTGCATTATTAAAACATGATGCAGAGTGGGAGCTCATTAAAACACTTGAAATGTACCCAAAAACACTGCAAAGAGCTGCGGAAAACCTTGACCCAAGCTTGGTTGCCAATTATACATATGATGTTGCAAAGGCTTTTAGTAGGTTTTACCATGATTGCCCTATACTATCAGCTGAAAAAGAAGAATTAAAAAATCCACGCTTAGCACTAGCACGCAGCACGTTGGTAGTTTTAAAAAATGCAATGAATCATATTTTAGTGCCATTTTTGGAAACAATGTAGGGTGGTAATTGATAATTAATA
>CAYJLT010000157.1:0-1956 GCA_964371295.1 uncultured Treponemataceae bacterium | reverse complement strand
TTGGGGTACTCGGTGGCTTTTATGCCCTATCACAATTAGAAATTAAATTATACCCCGATATTGCAAAACCGGTGGTGCGCGTCTTTATTTCTCATCCGTCATACACCACGCTCGATTTTGTAGATGCGTACCAATCTGCTATTGACTCCGCAGTAAATGCAGTAGAAGATGTAGATGATGTTGAAACTACATCGAGTAATGGTAGAACCTTTGTTATTTTTCGCTTTGACTACGGCATTAATTCAGAGGATGCAAAAGACGATGTTCAAGCAGCGTTTGATAACATAAAAAATGACTTGCCAGAAGAAAGTAGTGATTTTACGGTTAGCCATTATAGTGAAACAATTAGCGAGCTTGGTATGGCTCTTTTTTCAAGCGAAGTCGATGAAAAGGCCTTGTACGATTTAACAAAACCCCTCTTTGATGAGTATATGAGTGGTATTGAGGGTGCTGAGTCTGCTGATATATATAATATTGAAGAACTTCAGGCCTCTATTACTGTTGACCAAGAAGCTTTGTTTTCTTACAACTTAACCATTGATGATGTTGTTAGAACCATTAGAAGCGAGTATACAAATATTTCCATAGGTAGCTTACGTACTAGGGCAACAGAATACACTCTGCGTGTAAAAAAAGACATTGATACCATCTTTGATATTGAAAACATTATTATTTCTTACACAAGCGGAAAAACTATCTTATTAAAAGATATTGCAGACATTGTTATTGACGTAGGTCTTCCTAGGTACATGTATCAAGTAAATGGTGAAAGAGCCATTTTTATAAGCATAATTCCAACACAGGAAGCAAACTTAAATAGTTTATCTAAAGAAGCTCACGAAGCAATGGAAAAAATACTTGCAGAACTTCCAGACCATGTAAGCTTTGAAACTTCTATAGATCCAGCCAGTTTTATTACACGATCGGTTAATAATGTTGTTCAGTCAGCACTCATAGGAGCATTTTTAGCAATTTTTTGTATAATCCTTCTTATTGGAGATGCTCGAAATAGCATCATTGTTGCAGCATCCCTTCCCCTATCGGTTATTTTAAACTTCATTTTAATGAAAGCCTTTGGTATTTCAATAAACCTCATATCCCTCAGTGGTCTTGCTCTTGCGGTGGGTATGATAGTAGATGCATCCATTGTTGTTATGGAAAATATTTATCGCCACTTAGAAACCGATACACAACAAGATAAAAGTCTTTCAGGCTTTAAGAAACTTATTGCTAGCTCGGTATCTGAGGTTGTGCCCTCTATTATTGGTTCTACTATTACCAGTGTGTGTGTGTTTGTTCCTTTATCGTTTACATCACAGCTTACCGCAAGCATCCTTGGAGACTTAGCACAAACAGTTGTATTTACGCTGTCATGTTCACTGTTAGTGGCTATTTTTATTGTGCCGTTTGTTGCCTTTTATGTATTTAGAGCTCAAAAAGGTCTTGGCCATAAAAACAAAGAAAAAAGCAAGTTAAAGCATTTTTCAGATTCACTTGTTGCAAAACTATTTTCACTGTACTGTTCTGTTCTTGAAAAACTTTTAGCAAAAAAACGTCGTGGATTTTTATTTATTGCAGCATCTATTGCAGCTCTTCTATTAAGCATACTTCTACTATTCCCTATGATTACAAAAGAAATCATTGCACCACCAAAAAGTAACATAGTGGTAGCTAGCATAACAAATAGTGATGTAGAAGATCAACTAGAAATGTCACAAGGTGTAGGCCCCATAGAATATGATATTATTAACAACTATCCAGATATTGTAGAAAAGGTTTTTACAGGCACAACGTCGTTTAGGGGAAATGGCTATGCAAGTATAATGATTACACTTGATAGTTCAAACTCACTTGACTACATGATAAACTCATTAACTGAAAAGTATGTAACAGAAGACCCGTGGACGTATTCATTTACTTCATGGGATCCAGCGGAAATGCCGCTTCCTGAAACCT
>CAYJLT010000156.1:0-2066 GCA_964371295.1 uncultured Treponemataceae bacterium | reverse complement strand
AAAAATCTGCGTACATCCTGTTCATCTGCGGCTAACCCATGACCAGACTAGGTGGTTACGCAAAAATAAAGATTGCCTACGCTACAAGTAAGATACCTCGACTACGCTCGGTATGACAGCGGGGGTAGAAAAAAAATCTAAAATTTGCTATACTCATTTCATGGGACTAAAAAACATGAGAAATATCGGCATCATGGCACATATTGATGCTGGAAAAACAACAACAACAGAACGCATTTTATATTATACCGGTAAAATTCATAGAATTGGTGAAATAGATGATGGAGCTGCCACAATGGACTGGATGGCTCAAGAGCAAGAGCGCGGAATTACCATCCAAAGTGCCGCAACAACCACTTACTGGAAAGACTATCAAATAAATATTATAGACACACCTGGTCACGTAGATTTTACAGCCGAGGTTGAACGCTCACTTCGAGTGTTAGATGGGGCCGTGGCAGTTCTTTGTGCCGTTGGCGGGGTACAACCTCAAACAGAAACCGTTTGGCGTCAAGCAGATGAATACAAGGTACCACGCCTTTGTTTTGTAAACAAAATGGACAGGGTAGGCGCTGATTTTTTTGCCGTTGTAAATGATGTTAAAGAAAAGTTTGGCATTAATACGCTTGTACTACAAGTTCCAATTGGAGCCGAAAGCAATTTTGAAGGCGTTTTAGACTTACTCGAAATGAAAGAATATCGCTTTGATCCAAAAGATGAAGGAGAAACAGTAATTGTATCAGACATTGCAACTGAGAGAATGGCTATAGCAGAAGAGTGGAGGGAAAAACTCATTGACGAAGTTGCTTCATTAAACGATGATATTGCAGAACTCTTTTTAGGTGGTGAAGAAGTTCCAGTAGAAATGATAAAAAAAGAAATTCGAAAGGGAACAATTGAAAGAAACTTTATACCATTTTTATGTGGTTCAGCGAGAAAAAATACTGCAATACAGCCATTAATAGATGCCGTTGTAGACTATTTACCATGCCCGGATGAAGTACCTGCAGCAAAGGGCTTTCAAGTAAAAAAAGAAGAAGAAGTGTCTGTTCCATGTGACCCATCTGGGACCCCTGTTGGGCTAGTGTTTAAAATTCAACACGAAAAAGAAGCAGGAAGCCTTTGTTATGTTCGAATGTATTCTGGAAAAATTAAAGCATCTGAGCAAATATTAAACGTTGGAAAGAAAAAGCGAGAAAGAGTAAACCGCATTTTAAGAATGCACTCAAATAAATCAGAGCCTATGGACTCTGTAGAAGCAGGCGATATTGCAGTATTTATTGGGCTTAAGTTTGCCCAAACAGGGGATACTATTGCAAGTGAAGGCTTGCCAATTTTACTTGAAAACTTACACTTTCCAGAGCCTGTGATTTCGGTTTCTTTAGAGCCTGAAACAATGTCTGATAGAGATAAAATGACTGAAGTTTTGGATATTCTATCAAAGGAAGACCCAACCTTTATTTCAAAAGAAGATGCAGAAACCGGACAATTAATTATATCTGGAATGGGAGAGCTTCACCTAGATGTTCTTGTTACACGAATGAAACAAGACTTTAAACTTGATGTTCGAGTAGGTAAGCCACAAGTTACGTATCGAGAATCGATTACAGCTTCTATTGACTACACCGAAAACTATTCAAAAGTTCTTGGTGGAAAAGAAAATACAGCTGGTATTACCTTACATGTAGAGCCGCTAACAAAAGAGCAAGAAGCTACTGCTAACTATCACGGAAACTCATACCATAATGAACTTAAAAAAGGATCTGCTCCTGATGAAATTATAGAAGCTATTGAGCGAGGAATCACAAACTCATTTGGCTCAGGAATACAATATGGCTATCCATGTAACGGTGTAAGTGTAACCGTAACTGGCGTTGACTATAACGAACTTACTTCAACCCCATTTGCATTTGAAGCATGTGCAGTTCAAGCATTTGATGAAGCATGTAGAAAGGCAAGCCCTGAAATTTTAGAGCCTGTTATGAATGTTGACATAATTTCTCCAAAAGAGTTTGTAGGTGAATCTATGAGCCAAGTAACTCAAAGAAATGGCCTTATATTAAGCC
>CAYJLT010000155.1:0-2132 GCA_964371295.1 uncultured Treponemataceae bacterium | reverse complement strand
TATATTTATCCACAGTTTATAACTTTATATCTACCACTGTATTATTATTTTTTATCCACAGATTACACAGATTTATGGGATTTTTATTCTTGAATCATAGAAGTCTTAATGACAAATAAAAAACTACAACATACTAAAATATTCATTGTTGTAAATGTTTTGATAGTATGTGGAAAAGACTCAAAAATTTCAGAAGTAATAATCTGCGTAATCAGTGTAATCTGTGGTTCTTTCTATTCAAAATAATTCTGGGTTTCAAAGCCGCCTTCATTTAAGTACATTTCTTTTTTTGCAAGTTTTACATCGTTTTCTACCATCATTTTTACTAATTCTGGTAATTGCACTTTTGGCTCCCATCCAAGCTCTGTCTTTGCCTTTGTTGGGTCTCCTATAAGTAGTTCAACCTCAGCAGGTCTAAAGTACCTTGGGTCAATTTTAACAATTTCCTTTCCTGTAGCTTTGTTAATACCAACTTCATTGACGCCTTTGCCTTTGTACTCTATGTCAATACCAACTTCTTTAAATGCCATAGTGATAAAGTCTCTAACGGTAGTGGTTATACCAGTTGCCATTACGTAGTCATCGGCTTTTTCTTGCTGAAGCATTAACCACATAAGTTCTACGTAGTCTCCTGCAAATCCCCAGTCGCGTTTTGCATCTATGTTTCCCATGTATAGAGAATCCTGGAGGCCAAGCTTAATGCGTGCTACAGCTCTAGTAATTTTTCTTGTTACAAACGTTTCACCACGTATTGGGCTTTCATGATTAAAAAGTATACCGTTACAGCAGTACATGTCATAGCTTTCACGGTAGTTAACTACAATCCAATAAGCATATAACTTTGCAACGGCATAAGGGCTTCTAGGATAAAATGGGGTAGTTTCTTTTTGCGGTACTTCTTGTACCTTTCCAAACAACTCACTTGTTGATGCTTGATATACACGTACCTTTTTTTCCATGCCTAAAAGTCTTATTGCTTCTAAGATTCTAAGTGTTCCAATACCATCGGTATCTGCAGTATATTCTGGAACTTCAAATGAAACTTGAACATGGCTTTGTGCGCCTAGGTTATAAATTTCATCTGGTTCAACTTCTTTTATAATTCGAACCAAGTTTGATGTATCGGTTAAGTCTCCATAGTGCAAAATAAAGTTTTTATTTTCTGTATGTGGATCTTGATAAAGATGGTCAATTCGCTCTGTATTAAAGCTTGAAGCCCTTCGTTTAATACCGTGAACTTCATATCCTTTTTTTAACAAAAACTCTGCTAAGTAAGCGCCGTCTTGTCCTGTAATTCCTGAAATTAATGCTTTTTTCATTTTTAATCCTTATATTAAATTGATATTCGCTCCCATGAATCGGGAACAACATCTGAATAATCAAATGTATAATAGTTATCTTTAAAGTCAAGCTCTCTTCTATTCCAAATAGATGGAGCTATAATTTTTTTATCTTTATTAGCGTTTAACCATGCTGCCCACCAACTAAAGCTACTATTTGCTATAATATTTACTGAGCATTGACTCATTATGTACATGTCTTGCCAACTGTCCTTTCCAGTATTCCAATCAACATAGACGGCTGGAATAGTATTAAAATTGAGATTTTCCTTTGCCCATTCAATGTCATTTGAAAAAACGAAAAATACCTGTATTTTTGCAGATGCAATTGCATGGCTAATGGCATTATTGTAGTAGGTTTTTGTACACACATCATGAATACCACCCTGCAAATAATCTCCACGCCTAACGTGAATACTGGCTGCCGTGTTACTTTGAATTTGCTCTACTGCGCTTTGAGATTTTTCTGATATTGGTTTTGTAAACGAAAAGGTGCTTCGTATTTCATTTTCAATATCTGAAAAATACTTCTCTGTTTGCCAGTAACCTTCTAAATATATATCATCAGTAGTATCATATATTTTTGGTGTATACTTAAATACCTTGTCAATATAATGCGTCTTTTTTGTAATGTATTTACGTCTAAAGCGCATAAAAATACTTGTAGGAAGCGTTGCAAGTTTTTTTGTCTGCTGCAAGGATGCTTCTTTATATGATATGGAAAAGAGCCTTTCAAGCTCAAATCCGTTATGTGTATAGTTTATACCACCACGTGTAAGTTTTTTTGAATAA
>CAYJLT010000154.1:0-2137 GCA_964371295.1 uncultured Treponemataceae bacterium | reverse complement strand
TTTGCTACTTTTTTTTCTGATTCATCTGCCATTAATTACCCTACTCTTCATCCTCGTACTCAAAGCTAAGACCAATACCACAATTAGGACAATTTGCCATATCGGTTGTTATAGATGCGCCACATTCAGGGCACTCAAATTCTTCTTCATCTTGGTTTTCTTCACCACTTTCTACTACTTCTTCTTCAACTTGACTTTCTTCCACTTCAGGAGCTTCATCTTGAATTTCTTCTTCAACAAATTCTACACTTTGCTCTATTAAAGAAACAATAGCATCAATGTTTTCAGTTGATATTCCTTCAATTTTTTCTAGGCTCCCATCTTCATGGGCATTTAAGAAGTCTTGGATGTCAATAATATTATTATCTGTTAAAATTGTAACAATATCTTTATCTACATTTGGAAGCTCTGCAACTGTTGAAATCTCATAATCGCTATCACCAGTAGAAAATAAATCTTGAGCCGCCCTTCGAGATTCTACAAGCAATGTATCAATATCTTCATATTGTTCTTCAGTTTTTACATCGATATTCCAGTCAACAAGTCTGTTTGCAAGACGCACGTTTAATCCTTGCTTACCAATTGCTAATGAAAATTGGCTTTCTGGTACTACAGCAAGAGCTGTTCTTTTTTCTTCATCTAAAATTACAACACCTGTAACATCGGCTGGGGATAATGCATTTTTAATGAACACTCTTGGGTCAGGATCGTAGCGAAGAATATCAATTTTTTCGCCCTCTAGTTCACGTATAACTGACTGTATTCGTACACCTTTTAATCCTACACAAGCTCCAACTGGGTCTACATCTTCTCGTCTGGATGAGACAGCTACCTTTGTTCTATATCCTGCTTCACGCACAATATTCATAATTTCAATTGTGTTATCATAAATTTCAGGTACTTCTAATTCTATAATAGATCGTACAAACTCAGGGTCAGATCTAGATAGCACAATTTGCAACCCAGTACCTGTTTTTTTAACATCAACTATTAATGCTTTAATTCTATCATTTTTTGTATATGATTCACGAGGTGATTGAAATTTGCCAGGTAAAATTCCTTCTACCTTGCCAAGGTCAAGATAAATGTTTCCATTCTTTTCCCGTTGGTAATAACCAATCATAATTTCACCAATTTTATCTTTGTATTCCGCCAAAAGTGTGTCTTTTTGTATCTCAGTTAAAGATTGGTGTGCGATTTGTTTTCCTGTTTGCACAGCTGAGCGTTCGAAATCTTTTGGATCAATTACAATGTCAATTTCATCACCCACTTCACAATCGGGGCTCATTTCGAGTGCTTCCTCAAGTTCAATTTCTGTAACTGGATCATATACTCCATCCACAATCATTTTGCGTGAATATACTGTTACATCACTTAAGTCATCTTCAAACTCAACTAAGCAGTTATCTGATGTTCCAAACTTTCGCTTGTACGCTGCTTTAATAGTGCTTTCAATTGTTTTTAAAACTGCTTCTTCAGTTAAACCATTGTCTTGAATTAGCTGTTGAATTGCTTCTGCCATCTTAGATGCCATACTAGCCCTCCATATGTAATAGTTTAGCTTTTGCTATATTCTCATACGGGAACGATTTTTCTTCGCCCGTACCATCTATTTTTACTGTAACTGATTTATCATCAGCACTTAGTATTAATCCATTTATCCAATCAGAAATTTCTGTATACCACACCTTGACATCTCTACCAAGAAACAGCGAGAACTCCGCTGCATTTTTTAGAGTTCTTTCCATGCCAGGAGAGGTTACCTCCATGTGAATATCATCTGAGTGTAGATTTTCTTCTAGAAAAGGTAGCAACAAACGATGGACCTTTGCACAATCATTTATACCAATAGCTGTAATTTCACTTTTATGACTGATTACTATAGAAACTTTTATGGTATTTTTTGCTGGTACAATATGAAACTCAACAATTACATAGCCAATGCTTTCTATAAGTTTTTGACATTCAGCGAAGTATTTTTGTTTTTCGAGCGATACGTATTCCATTAATTTCCTAAAAATTGTGTTAATGGCACTTTATAAGTTGCTTCAAAATAATAACATTATTTCTCTGAAAGCACTCGGGTAAAAAAAAGAAGCCGTTTGAACGACTTCCACTTTGAGGATACCATTATGTT
>CAYJLT010000153.1:0-2147 GCA_964371295.1 uncultured Treponemataceae bacterium | reverse complement strand
GATTTCGAAACAAAGCTGTAAAAAGTTCTGCTCGTACACATGCAAAGAAATTTGTACAAGCTGTGCATTCTAAAGATCAAGCATTAGCTTCAGAAACATTAAAAATTCTATGTAAAGAACTTGATACTGCAAAGGGCAAAGGTATTTTAACACCTAATGCTGTTTCACGCAAAAAATCAAGAATGATGAAATTATTTAATGTATCATTTTCTGCTGCAAAATAAGAATTGACTGTTTTGTAGCATTTGAAAAGGAGTTGTTGATGAATTCAAAAAAGGTTACGAAGAATGACTTAGTTGACTCTGTATATGTATCAACTAAGCACGAAAAAAAAATTGTTCAATCAGTTCTTGAATCCTTGCTTGAAAACATCAAAGACTCTTTAAAACAAGGTTCGACTATCGAATTACGTGGGTTTGGCACTTTAGAGCCACGCCTTCGAAAAGGACGATCTAAGGCTCGAAATCCTAAAACGGGCGAAATGCTTTCTGTAGCTCCACATTATGTTGTAGCCTTTCGTTCAGGGCAAGAGCTAAAAAAAGCCCTTTGGGATTTACCAATTACACCCGAAAAATGAAAAAAATACTCGTCAATGGGCTATTGCTTGTTCTTGCTGCTGCTTTTTTTGCCCTTTCACATCCAAATGCGCTAATCACTGAAGGTTTACCCATTTTTGCATATGTTGCACTTACTCCTCTTTTTCTTTTAGCACGTAGAGTTACATTTGTTAGCGTATGGTTTTATGGGCTCGCATATGGGGCCTTAAGCTATTATCTTTTTGGCTCTTGGCTTGCTGATTTTCATCCTCTTGGACTTCCCGTAGTAGCCATATTATATGGCTTTCAAGGTATGCTTTTACTGTTGGCACTAAAATTAGCCCATGTTTTATGCGGAAAACACGCTTGGATTTCTCAGTGGCTTATCTGGTGCGCATATGATTACCTAAAAGTAGTAGGGTTTTCAGGCTTTAGCTATGGAAATATAGGCTATACTCATTGGCAAGTTATTCCACTATTGCAATTTGCTTCTATTGCTGGTGTTTGGGGATTAGGAGCTCTTGTTACCTTTCCATCTGCATGGATTAGTAATGTTTTACAACCTTTTTTTGACCTCGATGAAAGCAAAAAGAATGATAGCACAATGGTAAAACAGCTTAAACAGCAGTGTATTCTACATAAAGTAAGCGGATTATTGTGGCTTGCTAGCTTTATTCTAATTTTTTCATACGGTTTGATTATTCAAAAAGATTATACAGCTAATGAGCAAAAAACAGTTGCCCTTATTCAACCTAATTCTGACCCTTGGAAGGGTGGAACAGCTGCGTATACGCGTGACTTAAATACGCTCAAACGTCTTACAAATGCAGCACTGACAGAGAACGAAGAAATCGATTTTGTGGTGTGGTCTGAAACGGCTTTTGTACCGAGCATTCGAATGCATTATCAGTATAGAGAAGATAGAGTTCGCCTTGAGCTTGTAAATGATTTGTTGACGTTTATTGACTCAAAAGATGTCCCATTTGTTATTGGTAATGGAGATACTGTAAGAGGTTACAATCAAAGTGGGGCATATACAAACCTGAGTTATAATTCAGTATTTTTATTTAGGCCAGGTGAAAATGTTATTCCACCTGAACCAGAAATATATAAGAAGATGCATCTTGTGCCATTTACAGAGAGCTTTCCATTTGAAAAGCAGTTCCCTGCAATTCATCAAGCACTGCTTGATAATGATACCCACTTTTGGGAGGCGGGTGATGAAGCGAATGTTTTCACTATTGGTGGTGTTTCTTTTGGTACACCTATCTGTTTTGAAGACACCTTTGGTTATATTGGAAGACGATTTACACAAAACGGAGCGCAAGCCATAGTTAACCTTTCAAATGATTCTTGGTCACATAGTGAAGTAGCACAGTACCAGCATTTATCTATGGCTGTTTTTAGGTCTGTAGAAAATAGGATACCTTCAATAAGGGCTACTGCATCGGGTCAAACTTCAGTTATAGATCCTAATGGAAAAGTTACGGCAATGATAGAACCATTTGAGGAGGCTTTTTTAATAGCTGACTTTCCTGTGGTAGATAAAGGTATTAAAACCTTGTATACTAGATGGGGAGACTTTTTGGGTGTTGTGTCTGTTGTTTTAGC
>CAYJLT010000152.1:0-2376 GCA_964371295.1 uncultured Treponemataceae bacterium | reverse complement strand
CAATTTTTGGCACTTTGAATGTATCGCGAACTTCGAGCATACCAATAACTTCATCCTTAATATCAGGAGAAAGCATGCCTTCCATCGCAAGTGTAATTTCTTCCACTGCTTTGTAGATAACATTGTATTTTCGAATATCAACTTTTTCATGCTCAGCAAGAAGCTTTGCCTTTGGAGTTGGTCGTACATTAAATCCAATAATAATTGCATTTGAATCTGCTGTTGCAAGCATTACATCACTTTCATTAATAGCACCCGCTGATGAGTGAATAACATTAAGGCGAATATCTCTTGTTGAAAGTTTTTCAAGCGATTGTTTGACTGCTTCTGCAGAACCTTGTACGTCAGCTTTAATAATAACTTTAAGCTCTTGTATTCCACCTGCATCAATTGTATCATAAAGATTATCGAGTGTAACCTTTTTAACTGTTTTTGCATGCTCAAATCGTTTTAGTTCTTGACGTTTAGAAGAAATGCTTCTTGCTACCTTTTCATTTTCGGTAACTTGGAATGGATCTCCTGCATCAGGCATAGCTTCAAGACCTAGAATCTCAACTGGCATTGAAGGGGTAGCTTCCTCAATTTTTTCACCTAAGTCGTTAAAAATTGCTCTTACGCGGCCAGAGTAAATACCTGCAACATATGAGTCGCCAGTTTTAAGTATTCCACGCTCTACAAGAATAGTTGCTACTACACCACGCCCATGATCTATTTTTGATTCAATTACTTTTCCTTCTGCTCGACAACTATGGTTTGCACTAAGTTCAAGAATTTCTGCTTGTAATAGAACAGCATCTAAAAGTTCGGTTAAACCTTCTTGTTTTAGCGCAGAAATTTTAACAAATTGTGTACTTCCACCCCAGTCTTCAGGCATAAGACCCATTTCAGAAAGTTGTGTCATTACCTTATCTGGGTTTGCTTCAGGCTTATCCATTTTATTTACCGCAACGATAATTGGAACTCCAGCATCTTTTGCATGGTCAATAGCTTCAACAGTTTGAGGCATAACACCATCATCTGCTGCAACAACGAGAATAACAATATCAGTAACTTTTGCACCACGAGCACGCATCATTGTAAAAGCTTCGTGCCCAGGAGTGTCTAAGAACGTAACCTTTTGGCCCTGATGCGTATCTACCATATAGGCACCAATGTGCTGTGTAATTCCACCAAACTCGCTTGCAACAACGTTCGCATTTCTAATTGCATCAAGAGTTTTAGTTTTACCATGGTCAACATGTCCCATGATGGTTACAACTGGAGGCCGAGCTTCCATGTGCTCTGCTAAATCTTCTTCAGTAGCAATAACCGTTTCATCATATAAGCTTACAACTTTTACTTCACAGTTATACTCTGATGCGAGAAGTGTCGCAGTATCAGAGTCAATTGACTGGGTTATAGACACCATCATTCCCATTGACATCAATTTGCCAATTATTTCAGAGGCTTTTAAGTTCATTTTTTTAGCAAGATCTGACACTGAAATAGTTTCCATTATTTCAATTTTTTCAGGAATAGGATTAGTCTTTGTAACTTGCTTTTTCTTATGATTAAATAATTTATCTTCTAAATCCTGTTCACGGTCTTTTCGCATGTAAACAGCTTTTTTCTTAGTAAATGTCTTTTTTGTAGGTGCTTTTTTTGCATCAACTAAAGGTGCTGGTGCACCACCTTGTCCTTGTGGCCTACCGCCTTGGGGTCTTCCACCTTGATAGCCACCTGGCCTTCCACCTTGGTAGCCACCTTGCCCAGGGCCTCGCCCTCCTTGTCCCATGGGACGACCTTGCCCAGGAGCCCCAGGTCTTTGACCTCTGTAGCCACCTTGTCCTTGAGAATTTCCTTGATAACCACCAGGTCTTCCACCTTGATAGCCACCTTGTCCTTGTGGACGTTCCCCTCTCTTTTGAAACCCCTCTCTCGCTTGAGCACCAGTAAATCCAGAGCCACTGCTCCGATTTCCTTGCGGCTTTCCGCCACGTTGGGCAGATCTATCTAGATTTCCTGCTTTTACGTTTGGTCGAGATGGACTTAATTCTTCAAATGAGCTAACTCTTTTTCCGTGATTAGATTGTGCACTAACTACAGGTTTTCTCGGAGCACTTGAAGTATTTTGCTCTGGCACGTTCGGCTTTTGAGAAGATGTTTTTTTTACCGAAACTGTTACATTTGGCTTAGTTGCATCATTTTTCTCAACTGCAGGAGATTCACTTGCTGGTTTTTTCTTAATTACAACTACCTTTTTTTTCTCGCCTGCACTTTGAGACGCGGCTTCAGACACAGGAGCAGTCTCTTGTGCATCATGCTTCTTAATAATACGTGCTTTTGCTACTTTTTTTTCTGATTCATCTGCCATTAATTACCCTACTCTTCATCCTC
>CAYJLT010000151.1:0-2473 GCA_964371295.1 uncultured Treponemataceae bacterium | reverse complement strand
TTTCAATTCTTAATGATGAACAAAAAGATGCGGTAATCCATGAAGGTGGTTCTCTACTTATATTAGCTGGCGCTGGCTCTGGAAAAACGCGGGTAATCACTACAAAAATTGCTCATCTCATAAAAGAAAAAGATATTGATCCCAGAAACATTTTAGCTGTTACTTTCACAAAAAAAGCTGCAAATGAAATGGCTGAACGAGCACGCCTTTTAGAACCTAGAGCTGCATACACACAAATAAGAACATTTCACTCTTTTGGGTCTTGGTTTTTGCGCCTTTATGGAGAACATGCTGGATTAGGCTCAAACTTTTCTGTGTATGATGATGATGATATGACAACGCTTTTAACAAAGTGTACTTCCCTCACGAGACAACAAGCATCTCTCGTTGCTCATGGAATATCGAGGGCAAAAGACTATTGTCTAGCACCTGACTCGCCAGGCTTGGTAAACATTACAACCGATATAGAGTTTCCCCATCTTTATGCAATATATCAAGAGCGTTTAAGGGATACGGGGAATGTAGATTTTGGTGACTTAATTATGCTTCCAACGCTCATCTTACAGCAAAACGAAAAAATTAGAGAGCAAATGCATTATCGCTTCAAAGTAATCATGGTTGACGAATATCAAGATTCTAACGTTGCACAATTTATGCTTTTACAACAGTTAGCAGGAAAACAAAGCTATGTTTGTGTTGTAGGGGATGACGACCAATCTATTTATAAATTTAGAGGTGCTGAAGTTCAAAACATCCTCACTTTTCAGGACCATTTCCCAAATACAAAAATTGTTAAACTAGAAAAAAACTACCGCTCAGTTGCTCCTGTTTTACAAGTAGCCGACGATGTAGTTAAAAAAAATGTAGGACGTCTCGGAAAAACATTACAGGCTGTTCGTCATGGTGGTAAGAAACCAATTCTCGCGTTTATGGAAACGCAAGATGTAGAAACCTACTTTTGCGCTCATCTCATTCAGCAAGCATACGAAAAGGGCTGTCCCTATTCAGATTGGGCAATTTTGTATAGAACGAATGCACAGTCGCTCGGTTTTGAAAGTGAGTTTTTACACAAGAAAATTCCGTATACTGTTGTTGGCGCTTTGAAGTTTTACGATAGAGAAGAAATTAAAGATATTTTAGCTTTTTTATCTCTTATAGCAAACCCAAAAGATGAAATAGCATTTAGGCGTATTGTTAATAAGCCTCCAAGAGGCATAGGCGCTGTGTCGCAAGACAAGATTATTGATACTGCTCGAAAGGTAATAAAGTCAGAAGATGACATGCTTCTTGGTAGCTCTACTAATCTTTTAGAAGCATGTAAGAACAGTTTAAAGAGTATGAGCAAAAAGGCCCAAGGTGGTTTACAGTCTTTTTTGGATTTAATTGATGAATTAAAAGAATGTATTGACTTAGACGAGGGAGAATCTTTAACACGACAATTTGAAGAGCAAGAAGGGGTAACTGAAGATACTAATGATTCATTTGAAGCAACAGAGCGTTTATCGATCTTTATAGAACGTATTGCCCAAAAATCAGGATTAATAGAATACCACAGTGCACAAGACGAAGTTGCAGGAACACAAAAGGTTTCCAATATGCAAGAGCTTGCAAACTCTGCTGTGCTATATCCATTAACACAAAAGGGGCTCATTGATTTTCTGGACCACATTGAGTTAGACCGAACGCTTGAAACAGACGATGACGATGAAACTGAAAAAGATGCCGTAACACTTATCACTCTACACAATACCAAAGGTTTGGAATTCCCACGAGTAATAATGACAGGTCTTGAGCAAGGAATTTTTCCTCGCAATGGAAAGGAAGAAGATGAGCTTGAAGAAGAAAGGCGCCTTTTTTATGTTGGGGCAACAAGGGCAAAGGATGAACTTTATATTACATCTTGTGCCATGCGAAGAATGTATGGAAAAACTGACCGAATGCGGCCAAGCCCTTTTTTGCATGAAATTGACCCCTCTTCGATAGATATTATGGGGGAAGCTCCCCCTGAGTTTGGGCTAGGCGATGTTAAAAAGGTAGGATCTCAAAAATCGGAACTAATGCAACGGTGGTCAAAGGGAACAAAGATTTTTCACGATGATTGGGGATATGGTTATATTTCTTCAACAAAGGGCGAAGATTTAGGTGATGACGAGTATGTTATTACTGTTCAATTTGAAACAGGCACCTTTAAGCAGTTTATGCCAAAGTTTCAAGCTCACAGCTTGATGGCAGTGCGGGAATAATTTAGGATAAATACGAGTTTATCAAAAAAAAGACTTGACAAATTGTTTAAAGTTTGTTATAACTAACTTAGCCATAATTTTATCTATTCATATTGTTATAGATTGAATAGTCGATTCGGTAAAAGGGTAAAACCTTTGCAAAATAAAAAAATTGTATTCTACAATTTTTTTATTGACCTCCTTTGTGCGTCGTTGGCGCTACATATTTTTTTGTCTTTAAATAGAGCTGT
>CAYJLT010000150.1:0-2473 GCA_964371295.1 uncultured Treponemataceae bacterium | reverse complement strand
TGGGCAATTTTTACTGGTGGAATGTTTATTGGAACTCTTACTCACGCAAAATCAACTCAAGTGGTTTTTGCTTCATTGACCATATTGTTTATACTTTTAGCAGTAGCAGACTTCACTGGAAACCACACTATAAAAGTGATAGCAGGTATTGAAGGGATTTTCTGTGGTCTTTCAGCTATCTATGCATCTCTAGGACAAATTATTAACAATGAACATGGAAAACAAATTGTAAAATTGTAAAATTTTTCACGGCTTGCTACCGTGCTATGCTTTAATTTAATTTTTTGAGGGGGCAAACCAAGCTATTGCGGCGCGCAGGTTTTCCCCCTCAAAAACCCCCTATAGCTCGCTACGCTCCCTGCTCTATGTAGCATATCAGGCGGGCTAAACGAGTCCTTGCAACGCTTTTATTATATACATAATAAAAACTGCAACAAATACCACTATTAATAAATGCAACAGTTTCATACTGACTTACTGAACACTAATTTGAAAATTCTAAAATCTCTGAAAAGATTATTAATGTTTTTCCATTTTTTTATTTATACTAGAGCTATATTAATTATTACTTGTTAATTATTAATTCCCCCATGTCGATACTTTATATATGAAAAACCTACTATTGCCAGCTCTTATCGCCACTTTAATAAGTATCACTACACTATATTCTCAAACAGAAGAGCCAACCATTGTATATGAGGGTTCTGGTTCTTACTGGATGGTTGAGCGCTCAGACTTACGCCGCTATGATAATGGCAGATACACAGGGCTTACCCAAAGAGAGGTTCGCTCCTTTGTTCATCCTATTACTGCTCCCCCACAAAGAGAGTTAAAGGGTGATTCTATTTTAATAGCATCAAAAAATGCAGGCGTTGGCTCATGGTTTGATGGTAGCTTTTTTGTTGCCGAAAAAACACTTTCTAACCAAAGACAAACAGCGTTAGGCCTCGATGGCGCAATTCCTGCAACCTTTTTTATTTCTCCCGATGGCACTCTCATTCCTATTGTTGATAATGGATTTCCAACCTTTAGAAGCTTCCCGGCGTTCCCAGAAGAAGTGCTTAAACCAGGAGATACTTGGATTGCAGACTCTTACCGCTCGGTAGACCCCTTAAACAAGGGTGTATACACAAAGCTAAAAATGACCGTACAATACACCTTTGTTGGTGAAGAAGTTTATCTTGGTGAAGAGGTTTTTAGAATTAGAGCACAATGGGCAACGCGATACGGGCAAACATATTGGGATTTTGGTGGCGACCAAGAATTAAAACAAGCAAATGGTTCTCATAAAGCGAACATAATAGTGCTAAAAGATACAGGGGCAGCAATTCTTATTCAAGATACTGTTGATGAAACCTTCGTGTATCATAACGGGCAAACGGTACAGTTTAGAGGAAGCATAAACTTATTTACCGAATTTCCACCAGCTGTAAATACAGAAGATATTTTACCCGCCCTCGGAAAAATTGCTAGCATTGCCCCAGGAACAGGAACAATCACTGGAGAAAGCTCTATATATGGGGCACCATCGTATGACAGCGCAAATGCTAATGATTCTGTTACAAATAATCAAGCTTTCGGTTATCCTGATATCGCCACTGAAAGCTTTTCGGCAAATGACTTACCGCCATCAAATAGACCTTTAACAAGCGATGGCGTCGTTGGCAGCACAGGTGGTAATCTTACTCAAAACAATGACACAGGTGCCACAAGCACACTTCCTTTAAGCCCACAAGTTGCTACAAATAATATGGTAGTGGAAGAAACCCCTGCTGGATTACGTCTTTCTGTTAGAAATATTCAATTTTTACCTGATAGCGCAGAGTTTTCTGAAAATGAATATGGTCGCTTAGATTTGATTGCAGATACCCTCATTGAAATTCCAAATGCACAGTTTTTAGTTGAAGGGCATAGTGCCTCGACTGGTAACCCACGTGGTGAAAAGCAGCTTTCTATTGAGCGAGCACAAACAATTGTGCGAGAGCTTGTAAAAAGAGGAATAGATGCTAATAGATTTGTAACAAATGGACACGGTTCTGAAAATCCTATCGCATCAAATGAAACATTTGAGGGAAGAGAGGCAAACAGGCGCGTAGAAATTACTATTTTAGAGTAAAAACTTAGTAAAACGAGGAGCAATACTGTTTGACAAAACAAGTTTATGCATATATAGTAGAAAAATGAAACAAAGTAACGGTTTTTTGAAAAAAACAGCCTCAAAGATATTGGTTTGTATTTTTATATTCATAATTGTCGCCCTCTTGCCAATCATTGTATTAAGAGACAACTATTCTTTATCTGCATTACTTATAATTCTTGCCATCGATAGTGTTGTTCTAACAGCGCTTTTTTGGGTTTTAATTCTCGGCCCCATAAACCGCTTAAATACCTACCTTACGCAGATAAACAATCATGACCTCAGTCCAAGATGTAACTTAGGCTTTACCACACCAACAATTGGAAGCGCAGAAAC
>CAYJLT010000149.1:0-2500 GCA_964371295.1 uncultured Treponemataceae bacterium | reverse complement strand
TGCATCAACACCCTTTCCATTAATCAGAATGTCAATTTTTACAAGGTCAGTGTCTCTGTAACCAATAAGCTCATAATCAAATGATGCATAACCACGTGTACAGCTTTTTAATCTATCGTAAAAATCAAACAGAACTTCGGCTAAGGGCATTTCATAAATAATTTCAACTCTCTTTTCATCTAAGTATTGCATGTTTACCTGTATACCACGCTTTTCGGTACAAAGCGACATAATTGGCCCTAAGTAGGTCGCAGGAGTTATAATTGCTGCTTTTATGTAAGGCTCTTGTGCCTGGGCAATTTTTCCACCTTCTGGATAATCTGCCGGGTTATCTATATACTTTTCTTCACCATTATTAAGAGTTACATGATATCGTACCGAAGGGGCTGTAAAAATTACCGACTGTCCAAAGTCACGCTCTAAGCGCTCTTGTACTACCTCTAAGTGTAAAAGTCCTAAAAATCCACATCTAAATCCGTGTCCGAGAGCAAGAGAAGAATCCTTTTCAAACACCAAGCTTGCATCGTTTAGTTTTAACTTATCCATGCTGTCGCGAAGCTCTTCATAGTCGTTTGTGTCTACAGGGTAAATTGAAGAGAATACAACTGGCTTAACTTCTTTAAATCCTGCTAGAGGCTCCTCAGCAGGGTTGTCGGCCATAGTTATCGTATCACCAACTTTTACATCAGCTACCGTTTTAATTCCCGCTATGATGTAGCCTACATCGCCCTCTTCCAAAATTGCTTTTTCTTCTAGCTTTAACTTAAAAATACCTACGGTTTCTACTTTATACTCTGTTCCTGTTGCCATATAGCGAATAGTTTGCCCTGGTTTTATTGAACCTGCAAAAACTCTTATATGTACTACTACACCTCTGTAGGGGTCGTAATGACAGTCAAAAATTAAGGCCTTTGTTTTACCAGAATCATCATGCGTTGGGCATGGGATGCGCTCTACAATTGCTTCAAATAGCTCATCAATCCCCTCGCCCGTTTTTGCAGAACATAAAATTGCTCCCTCAGGGTCTAAGCCTAAATCATGCTCAATTTGTTTTTTTGCAGAAGGAATGTCTGCTGCAGGAAGATCTATTTTATTTATAACTGGGACCATTTCAAGGTTGTGTTCAAGTGCTAAATACATATTAGAAAGTGTTTGAGACTCTACCCCTTGAGCTGCATCAACGAGCAATAGAGCACCTTCACATGATGCAATGGCACGAGAAACTTCATACGAAAAGTCCACGTGGCCAGGGGTGTCAACAAAGTTTAGCTCGTAGGTATTCCCGTCTTTTGCGGTGTACGGAATAGTTACCGCTTGGCTTTTTATGGTAATGCCACGCTCACGTTCAATATCCATACTATCGAGAATTTGATTTTGAAATTGTCTGTCATCTACAATGCGCGCTTTTTGAATAAGCCTATCAGAAAGGGTTGACTTTCCGTGGTCAATATGTGCAACAATACAAAAGTTGCGTTTTAATTTTAAATCTTTCATTGCACACTATTTTATAGGAAAAAAGGCAGGTTGTCTATACATGGAGAAAAGTTATCTTTAATAAGAAATGGTTTATCTAACCAAGGTTTAGAGGAACTATTTTAAGTGTTTTACCAAGTGGAGCAAGAACTTTTAAAACTGTTTCAAGTTGTGGACTTGTTGTTCCAAGTTCCATCCTTGCAATGATTGGCTGTTTAACCCCACTGAGCTCTTCAAGCTTTTTTTGACTAATGCCCCTTTCTTTTCGAGCCTTTATTAATTCTTCAATAAGAGAAACTCGCAAATTGCTTTCTGCAATTTCTTCAGATGTAAAAATCTCTTTTCTAACATCTTGCCAGTTTTTACCGATTGCATTATTGGTCATTGTAAGCCTCCTTTTCTATTTCTGCAATTTCTTTTTTAGCCTTTACAATTTCTCTTGTAGGTGTTTTTTGTGTTTTTTTCATAAAATGATGTAATAGTACAAAACTATTATCAATCCATGCTACAAACAAAATTCTGTCACGCAGTGGTCTAAGTTCCCAAATATTATCTTGCAAGTGTTTTATATACGGTTCGCCCGCACTTAGTCCATACATTTCTAAAATCTGAATATAGTCCTGTATTTTGTTTAATTTTATGCTACTATCTTTAGATTTCTTTTTACTTAATTCGATAATATAATCGTACACAGGCTGTTTCCCTCTTTTGTTTTTATAAAAGAACACAGAAAACATATCTAACCTCCTTAAATAATAACTTTAAAGTACTTAATTGTCAAGTGCTTTTATCCATTTATTTTAACTACTCCTATATTTTAGTATTTTTTGTAAAAAATTTGACTGTTTTTAAGAATAAAAAAAAACTTTTTCTGAAAAATGAGCCATTTGGCACATTGACAAACGGGGGGGGGGAGGTATAATGGATGACAATGGTTTGTATAAACCTTTTAACAAGCTGCCACAAAGATGGCAAAAAGGATGTGAATAACATGAAAAAATTATTTGGAATTGCACTACTATGTGCA
>CAYJLT010000148.1:0-2535 GCA_964371295.1 uncultured Treponemataceae bacterium | reverse complement strand
ATAAGGATACCATAATGAAAAAAACACTACTTTTTATACTTTTTGTTTTTATCCCGCTTTCCGTATTTGCAATCCCTGGAGTAACGGAGGTTATGCCAACAGAATCGGGTCAGTTTGTTTTTTATAGAGATTATACTTTTAAATCTGAAACCTATATTGGTTTTTTACAGTATGATGAGGGAACATACGCCATTCGCTACTATGCTCCAGCTCCAGAGGTTGGATCTTCTGAAATAGAATTGCTTATTACAATTGACCCAACTCAAAATTATGTTCTTATGACTGGAGAAAAAATTGTTTCGCAAGTAACCATGGATGACAATACCACAATAAATTACTTGCACGACTTATTTTATGAGTTTGCATCAAGGCGAAAAAGAGTTGATTTTCCGAGCACCCAATTATCAGAGTTAGAAAAGTTAAAAAGCCTTAAAAATAGCACCGTGAAAAAATCCGAAGACTTTTTTCAGTATGGCGGAGAAGTAGTTATTGAATATGATTTTTCTCTCCCTCTTTTTAGCTTAAGAAACATTTCCTCTGGAGGAGAAGTACTTTTTGAAGCCGTTACCATGGGGCAGTTGATAAGTGATGACGACAGATCTTTTGTAGATTTTAAAGGTTTCCCCACTCTTCCATCGAATAAAAAAAATTCTAGCCTAGTTCAAAATGACATGGACGCTTTGTGGGTTGAGAGCCAACCTAATTTTTGGTTTATTAATGATGATGCTCTTTTGTATTCGTATGATATAGAAATGTCGCAAGATTTTTTTGCAACTGAAAGCTATGGCGCTTTTGATTATTTTTCAAGAAAGTTGTCGCTCAGCGCTAGTCCAACCTATGTATACCTACCAGAACAGTCTGTATACGAAAACAAGGGGTTGCTTATAATATCAAATGTAATATATCTTCCTCAAAGCAATACTTTTACAAAAGATACAAAAATTATTGCACCACCTTCGGATATTACAGGAGATACGCAGCTTTATACACTAACAACAATTAGTGCATATTACGAGTTTTATTTTTCAAATGAAGCTTATTTTAATGAAAAAATAGATTCTTTTTTAGAGTAGCTTATTTAAAGTCTGTTCTTGATAAAGGGGAGCCAATCCAAACACCATCGTTACCTAAATAGGAACTTTGCTCTCCTTCAATAAAAAATCTAACATTTTTTATGGTATTAAATGCCGTTGCAGTATATACAACCTGCATAAGTTGTGCAAGGTACCCATCAACACCATATTGGTTAAACGAAAACTCTTCACTGAGATTTATAAGTGCCGTTCCATCTTGAATTGAAACTGACAAAAGCTTTGTTCCTTCTGGAATAAAAGACATATAGCCTGCGTTTCTATCTTGCGCATTAGGCCCCTCAAGCAAAGCTCGCAAAGACGCCGTTAAAGGCGTTGTGCTCTTTGAAACCTCTCGAACAACTTCTTTTCTCTCAACAGTTCCATCTGCATTTACAAACACAAAGAAAAGGTACTGTGTAGACATTATATCCTGAGTTACGGGGGGCTCTGGTTGTGAGGCAGGAGCTTCTTCCTCTATTTTTACTTCAGGCTCTTCAACCGGAATAATAGTAATTTCTTCTCTTGGACTTGCAGGGGTAACAGCAGCAACTTGCGGCGGCTGTGAAAGAGGAATTGTTTCTGTAAAACCACTTTCTTCGTTTAAGGCAAGAGTATCATCGCCAACATCATCCCCTTCTGGCAAGGCATAATTTTCAATAAATGCTGGTTGTTCACCAAAAACATGTACAAAAAATTCTGTCTCTTTTAATATTCGCACAATATTATCTTGATTTACAAGAAAAACAATGAGAAGGACTAAGGCAAGTACAATCCAAAACACGGCAGCAACACCGGCTCTGTTTCGTTTATTTGAAGATTCACTCATAGAATAATTATACTAAAACACTTATATTTTGTACAGATGTAAAAAGAAAGAACATTAATTATTACGGACTTATTGCCGTAACTTCGTCTTCTGTGAGGCCTGTAATTTCTGCAATAGTTTGTGTATCAAGTCCTCTTTTTAACGCTCTTTTTGCATTTTCGAGAGCATTTTCATGCGCACCTTGTTTATGTCCTTGTTTAAGACCTTCTTGAATAGCAAGTTTTTTTTCATACTCATAACGTCCTATATTATCTCTATACCATTTTTCTCTGGAAATTTCTCTTAAATATTCTTCTTGTCCTTTTAGCGAATCTTGATACACGCCATACGCATCTTTTGTTACAGGATTACTCTTGAATAAATATTTCATACTTTCCTCCGTACTGTCTTCTGTTGCCTCTTTTAAGAACCTCACCCATGTTGCAAGCATTCCTTTCTCTGCTTCAACGGTAGGCATTTCTATAAAATGTATCCTTAAGTCTTCACTTAACGCCGTTCGCTGTTTGTCTTTCTCAAGCACCTCAAATACTCGGTGAAAACAAGGACTTTTTTTATCAATTATAAAGTCAATAAAATTGATGCAAACAACCGGCTTTAAATTTTCATAATAGTCGCCTCGTTGCATTTGAGCTGCAT
>CAYJLT010000147.1:0-2610 GCA_964371295.1 uncultured Treponemataceae bacterium | reverse complement strand
TAAGAGAAAATGCATTCGTATAAAGATGAGAGTCCCAACCATTAGTGCCAAGAGGGCTGATAAAGCTAACTTGAAACGTTCTTTCTTTGGATTCATCTATAGATTGTGCACAAAGGAAGGATATAATAAAAAGAGTAAATAATAAAGCGACAAATTTTTTCATATAATTCTCCTACAAAAGTATACCACTATAAGTACGAATCCCGCAAGTGATGCTTGCAGAAGTTTTAAAATAAGTGTTCCCCACTGGCATTTTTTAGCTTTGTGGAGTATAATTAATAGTATGAGACGATACATAAAAAAACAAATAATTTTAACAGCGATTGTTTCTGCCTGCTTTATGATTGTTGGATTAATGCTTGGCGCTATGTTATTTGGAAGCAAAACCAAAGATGAACAAAATACACTTGAATCCTTACAAAAACAAATTGCCGTTTTAGAAAACAGGTTGTACACATTTAATGATCCAGATACTGAAATAAGTAGTATTCAAAATACAGCCCATGCAGTATTAAATTATCAAGATTATACACAAGATGAAATTCAAAATATTCGTATTTATGAGCAAGCAGCTCCAGCTGTTGTAAATATAACAACAGAGGTAATGGGCGTAAACTGGTTTTTAGAAGCTATGCCGCAAGAAGGTGGCTCTGGATCTGGATCCATCATTGACCCAAGGGGTTATGTTGTAACAAATGTGCACGTAATTGAAGATGCCTATAGAATTTATATTTCACTATCAGATGGAACTCAATATGAAGGTGAAGTAATAGGAACAGACACCTCGAGCGATTTAGCCGTACTAAAATTTGACCCTCCTCGCGGGGTAGAATTATCTACAATTGATTTTGCAAGTTCAAACGACCTCGTGGTAGGTCAAAAGGTTATTGCGATTGGAAACCCTTTTGGATTTGAGCGCACCATGACAACCGGCATTGTTTCAGCCCTGGGTCGCCCAATACAAACTTCCAATCAAACAATAATACGCGATATGATTCAAACAGACACGGCAATAAATCCAGGAAACTCTGGAGGGCCTCTTTTAGATACGCAAGGAAGAATGATTGGTGTAAACACAATTATTTATTCTGCTAGCGGTGTTTCTTCGGGCATTGGCTTTGCGGTTCCTATTGATACGGCAAAACGTGTCGTTGCAGACCTAATTGAATATGGACATGTTCAGCGTGGTGTCCTAGACCCTAATTCACGGCTTGTGCAAGTTACACGCTCAATTGCATCGTATGCAAATCTTTCTGTGTCTCATGGTCTATTGGTGTCAGAATTGACAGAAGGTGGGGTAGCACAAAGGGCTGGTTTGCGCTCAGGAACAGAAGGCGTCCGCTACGGAAGTGGAAGAAACTCGGTAATTATTTACCTTGGAGGGGACGTAATTACGTCAATTGACGGAGAAAGCATAAGAACCTTTGCGGATTACTACTCTCTGTTAGAAAGTAAAAAACCTGGAGACAAAGTTACTCTTGGCGTTCAGCGAGGTAGACAAGAGGTTTCGATTGACCTTGAGCTTGCATCATCAAATGAGTAAATAGAGAGAAGACAACGAATGAGACCATTTAAAGTAGAATCGAGTTTTGAGCCCTCAGGTGATCAGCCCGCCGCCATTGAAGCCTTAGCGCAAGGATTTTTGAACGGCGATAAAGCTCAGACACTGAAAGGCGTAACAGGCTCTGGTAAAACTTTTACCATGGCAAAGGTAATTGAAAAAGTTCAGCGCCCAACACTTGTTATAAGCCATAATAAAACACTTTCTGCACAGTTGTATCGCGAGTTTAAAAGCTTTTTTCCAAATAATGCCGTTGAATATTTTGTTTCATATTACGATTACTATCAACCAGAAGCCTATGTTCCAGCTAGAGACCTTTATATAGAAAAAGATGCTTCAATAAATGACGAAATTGACCGGTTGCGCCTTAGTGCAACATACTCGCTTGTAGAGCGCCGTGACGTCATTGTAATAGCAACAGTATCGTGCATTTATGGACTTGGAATGCCAGAAATTTATCGTGATTTAAGTATTCATATTGAAAAAGGAAATATTTTAACACCTGAAAAATTTGCGCGAAAATTAGTGAGCTTACAATATGACAGAAACGATGCCATTTTAGAGCGGGGGAATTTTAGAATACGTGGGGATGTAATGGAAATTTTCCCTGCATACATGCATGAAGCTTATCGCATAGAGCTCGATTGGGAAGAAGTTGTGCGTATTCGCCGTTTTGACCCTATTTCTGGTGACATTAGAGAAGATATGGATGAGCTTATGCTCTATCCTGCAAAACACTTTATTGTCCCGCCTGAAATGATTAAAGAAGCAGAAGAGCGAATCCGCAATGAAATGGAAATGCAAGTTGAGTTTTTTCAGAGCCAGGGTAAAATTATGGAGGCTGAGCGCTTAAAAACGCGTACAACATACGACCTTGAAATGATGAGCGAAATGGGGTATTGCCCAGGTATAGAAAACTATTCAGGGCCTATTACGGGGCGCACCTCTGGACAACCACCTGCAACACTTTTACACTACTTCCCCGATGATTTTTTATGCATTGTTGATGAATCCCATGTAACACTGTCTCAAATTGGTGCTATGTACGA
>CAYJLT010000146.1:1569-2750 GCA_964371295.1 uncultured Treponemataceae bacterium | reverse complement strand
CTTAGTAAAATTGTTTCTTTAAGTGATAATATTGCACTCAGGCTTGCAGCCCCTAGTATTCGTATTGTAGCGCCAATTCCAGGTAAACATGCCGTAGGTATTGAAGTGCCAAATAAAAAGCGCTCTATTGTAGGCTTTAGAGAGCTAATAGACATGAAATTACATGAGTTTGACAAGATGGCAGTTCCGGTGGTGCTCGGTAAAGATATTTCTGGTGAAGCACAAATTATTGACCTTGCAAAAACTCCTCACTTACTTATTGCAGGTGCAACAGGTGCTGGTAAATCGGTTTGTGTAAACTCTATGATTTTATCAATACTATATAAGCGTTCACCTCAGCAAGTGAAAATGATTCTCATTGACCCAAAAATAGTTGAGTTAAAACTGTATAATGATATTCCACATCTTTTGACGCCTGTTATTACAGAGCCTAAAAAAGCATTTCAAGCGCTGCAATATTGTTTATGCGAAATGGAAAGGCGCTATGCGCTTTTAGATGGTATGGGTGTTCGAGATATTGAAAGCTATAATCGCAGAATAAAAGAAAGAAAAATTGCAACCGAAGCGCTTCCGTATATTGTACTTGTTATAGATGAGTTCGCAGACCTTATGGCAACTACCGGAAAAGAACTTGAATCTACCGTAGCTCGCCTTGCTGCAATGAGCCGTGCAATTGGTATTCACTTAGTGCTTGCAACTCAAAGACCTTCCATTGATGTTATTACCGGTCTTATTAAGGCGAACATTCCAAGCCGCATTGCATTCATGGTTGCATCTAAAATGGACAGCCGTATTATTATTGACCAAGTGGGAGCAGAAAAGCTCTTAGGAAAAGGCGACATGCTCTATGCAGGCCCTGTAGACCCATTCCCAGTGCGTATTCAAGGAACATTTGTTTCAGACGATGAAGTTGAAAATGTATGCGAATTTGTAAAACAGTACGGGGCTCCTGATTATATTGATGATGAAATATTTGTAGATGCAGATGATGATTTTGAATTATCGAGTGGCTATAGTGATGGGGATGACCCACTCTACGAAGAAGCCTTAGAAATTGTTATGCAAAGTGGTAAGGCCTCTGCATCCTACATTCAACGAAGGTTAAAAATTGGCTACAACCGAGCAGCTCGTTTGGTAGAAGATATGGAAGCTCGTGGTATTGTAGGACCCGCAAATGGCTC
>CAYJLT010000146.1:0-1469 GCA_964371295.1 uncultured Treponemataceae bacterium | reverse complement strand
CTCGTTTGGTAGAAGATATGGAAGCTCGTGGTATTGTAGGACCCGCAAATGGCTCAAAGCCTCGTGAAGTGTTACATATGGTGTAAGTTAATTAATGTATAATGTATAATTTACAATGTATAATTATTAGGGCGAAGTTAATTAGGGATTAATTTGGGGTGTAGCGGGGGAGCATTAAAAGTTGGATTTTTTTTGATAAATATGTTATACTATAGGTAATAATTGTTAGGGTGTTTTGTAATGTATAATTTACAATGCATAATTGTTAGGGAATAATTTGAAGAATTTGGGTAAAAAACAGGGTATTTTTTCTCTTTTTTATATAAAGCGCATGGCTGTAGTGTGCGTGTTTTTGTTTTGTGCTGTGGGTGTGTTTGCACAGACAACGTATACGTGGAATGCTATTCCAGGTAGCCCTGATGTAGGTGGTGAATGGAATGAAAGAACAAACTGGAGCCCTGAAGGAGTCCCAGGATCAGATGATATAGCTTTTATTGCTGGAAACCCAACAATAACGATTTCAAGTATTACAAGCGTAGGAACGATTAGAGCGATTGCAAGCCCTACAATTTCATTTAATACTTTGCTGACTGTAGGAAATATAATTTCAGAGGGGCGACTTTCTTTTAGTAATGGTGGGCCAATAACTGCTCAAAACATAGAAGGTGATGGGGAGTTTTTAAGTACATCAAACCCTCTTACGATTGAGAGTGGGGGTAAAATCTCCATAAAGGGTGGAATTAATGGACTTTCTTTTATAACTACTGGTTTAGTAACAATTTCAACAAACATTACAACACAAACTGGTCAGAGTTATAGCGGTGAGGTTAACTTTAATGAAAATCCAATTTTAACCGCTGGAGAAAATGTAATATTCAATGGGGAAGTCATTTCTGTTGGAGATATAGAAATTAATGCTGGAGACGATAGCATAGTTTTTAATAATACTTTAGGAGTTTCCCAAACGAGTTCAATTAACGGTCACGCAGTTCTAAGTGCAAGAAGGTCAATTAGCTTTGGAAATGATACAGGAGATAGTATTTCTTTTGGCTCATTTGAACTTACAACAGATTCACTTACTCTTGCAGGTATAATTAGTACTTCAGGTGAGCAAGTATATAACTGTGATGTAATTCTTACTGAAAACACAGAGATTAGTGCAGGAGGAAGTGTTAGCTTTAATGGAACTATAAATAGTGAAAGTGGGGAAAACAATTCACTCAGCATTTATGGTACTACAGCAACATCTAATGCAGGGAATGTTATATTTACCGGTATAATCGGAGGCATTGAAGAGCTCTCTTCTCTAAGCATTCGAAGCCCCGAAACAACTATAAACGCGGCTGTAAATACAATACAGACACAGATTTATTATGGGCCAACTGTCACAGGAGGAGCCCCCATAACTTTACGTTCAACGGGTAATGCAAATATAACATTTAATGAAAGTTCTACGTTAACAAATAACT
>CAYJLT010000145.1:0-2771 GCA_964371295.1 uncultured Treponemataceae bacterium | reverse complement strand
ACTTTCAGCAGTTGCAAGTGCAGAAATAAATCTTCCGTTCATCACAGCAGATGCAACAGGACCAAAGCACTTACAAAAATCTCTTTCTAGAGCAAAGTTTGAGCAAATGACAGAAGACCTTTTGGAAAGAACAAAAGAACCATGTCGAAAAGCACTTGCAGATGCAGGTATTTCAGCAAGCCAAATTGACGAAGTAATTCTCGTTGGTGGTTCTACACGTATGCCAAAGGTACAACAAGCTGTTCAAGAATTGTTTGGAAAAGAAGGCTCAAAAGGTGTTAACCCAGATGAAGCTGTAGCAGTAGGTGCTGCAATTCAAGGTGGTATTTTAGGTGGAGACGTTAAAGATGTTCTTCTCTTAGATGTTACACCACTTTCTCTTGGTATTGAAACATTGGGTTCAGTTTCAACAAAACTTATCCCAAGAAACACCACTATTCCTACACGCAAAAGTCAAATCTTTTCGACTGCAGCAGATGGACAAACAGCGGTTTCAATCCATGTCCTTCAAGGAGAGAGAGAAATGGCTGCACAAAATAGAACGCTCGGCCGTTTCGACTTAGTAGGTATTCCTTCAGCTCCTCGTGGTGTTCCTCAAATTGAAGTTACATTCGATATTGACGCAAACGGTATCGTACACGTTTCTGCAAAAGATTTAGGAACTGGAAAAGAACAATCAGTTCGAATTGAATCTTCAAGCGGATTAAGTGAAAGCGAAATTGACAGAATGGTAAAAGAAGCAGAAGCAAATGCCGAAGCAGATAAAAAAGAAAGAGAAAAAATCGATGCTCGTAACGAAGCAGATTCGCTTGTGTATGCAACAGAAAAATCTCTAGGCGAATTAGGCGACAAAGTGTCAGATGCTGATAAGCAAGCAATTGAAGAAGCTGTTGCAGCTCTTAAGCAATCCCTTCAAGGTGAAGATATAGAAGACATTAAAGCAAAAACAGAAAGCTTAAAACAAGCTTCTTACAAAATTGCTGAAGAAGTGTACAAGCAACAACAAGCTCAAGGTGGAGCAGCTCCAGACGGTGCACCACAAGGAGATTCTGGTCAAGCAGGACCTGATGTGAGCAACTCAGGAAAAGCTGATGATGTTGACTACGAAGTTGTAGACGACGATAAATAAAACTTCATGAAAATGTGGATTATTTTAATCCACATTTTCTGTTACTGCCCATTTTACGAGGCAGTTATCTAGGGTACACGTCTAAAAGCGGCAGTTTTAGGGCGTGCCCTTATATCATTTTAAAAGATACGGTTAAAAAAACATGGCAAAACGTGATTACTACGAAGTCCTTGGTGTACAAAAGGGAGCTTCAAAAGACGACATTAAAAAAGGTTATCGAAAACTAGCAGTTCAATATCACCCAGATAAAAATCCAGGCGATAAAGAAGCTGAAGAAAAGTTTAAAGAAGCAACCGAAGCTTACGAGGTTCTCTCCGATGAGCAAAAGCGGCCCATTTATGACCAATACGGCCATGCAGGCCTAGATGGAATGGGTGGCGGTGGTGGCTACTCTCATGCCTATGCTGATTTTTCAGATATCTTTGGTGGTGGCTTTGGCGATATTTTTGAAAACCTTTTTGGTGGAGGCGGAGGAAGAAGTTCTCGCCAGCACTCAGGGCAAGGTGCAAGCCTGCGCTACGATTTAGAAATATCATTCAAAGATGCCGTATACGGCACAAAACAAGAAATATCATTCCAACATAATGAAGTGTGTGACACTTGCAAGGGAACAGGTGGAGAAGAAGGATCTAGCAGAAAAACATGTCCAACCTGTAACGGTCATGGGCAAGTACGTCAAAGTGCTGGATTTTTTAGCGTTGCACAAACGTGCCCTACTTGCCGAGGCGAAGGCACTACTATCGATAAACCGTGTAAAAAGTGCGGCGGCTCTTGCGTAGAAAAGAAACGTAAAAAAATTGCCGTTACCATTCCTGCAGGTGTAGACGATGGAAAAAGGATTACCATTACAGGCCATGGAGATGCAGGCAAAAATGGTGCTCCATCTGGTGACTTGGTAATTATTTTACATGTTGCCCGCCACAAGTACTTTGAAAGAAGCAGAAATGACCTTTATTGCGCAGTTCCTATTTCAATGACGCAAGCAGCCCTAGGTGCAGATATTTTTATTACATCGCTCGATGATAAAAAAATTAAAATGAAAATTCCAGCAGGGACACAGCACGGAAAAATGCTCAGAATAAAAGAAGAAGGTGTTCCATACATCAATTCTAGTAGAAAAGGTGATATGTACATAAAAATAATTGTTGAAATTCCAACGAAGATTTCTGGTAAGGGCAAAAAGCTCCTAGAAGAGTTTTCACAAATGGAAGGCGAAATAGACAGCCCAAAACCTGTTTCCCTTTCAGAATTGAATAATTAAAGTAAAAAACTTCCAAGATGCCTTGGAAGTTTTTTTTATACTTGAGAATGCGCAGGCATTCGTGCGAACTCATAGGTTACATAAAAACCTTTCTAAGCACTGTATTTATTTCTTGTTTGCATTCATCACCTTTGGCTTGTAAGGTCGCAATTAAATCTTCATCGAGCTGAATAACAAAATCTTTTTTAGCTATATTTTCTGTGAGAGGCTTAGAATAATATCGTCGAGCTGTTTTAGCTTGTTCGGGTGTAATTTCAGGAATATCAGACAAATCTATATCTTCATCTGAAGTATTGGCTAATAAAACTAGCTGTTCTCTTTCTTCATCAGTAAGTGGAGGTAAATTTAATGTTTTATATTCTCTCATCTTCATATATTCTC
>CAYJLT010000144.1:0-2795 GCA_964371295.1 uncultured Treponemataceae bacterium | reverse complement strand
ACGGGCACTACATGGGATGCGCCCTAATTCGTAATTACTACACTATATTCTTATATTTCTTTTCTACGTCCTTAATTAATTTATACTCAACCGAGTCCACTAGGGCGAGCCAAGAAGCTTCAACAATGTCAGAAGAAACCCCAACGGTTTGCCATGTGTTAGCACCATCGGTACTTTCAATAAGAACGCGAACCTTCGATGCCGTAGCCGTTTTTGAATCGAGTACACGTACCTTATAGTCAATAAGGCGAATGATTTTTACACTTGGGTAAAATCTTTCGAGGGCACTTCTTAGCGCGGTGTCGAGTGCGTGAACTGGACCGTCCCCCTCGCCTGCAGTAATTTCAATTTGCCCATCAACTTCTATTTTTAGCTGTGCAAAGGAACTAATAAGCTCATTCATTCTTGGATGTTCGCCGTTTGTTTTATAATAATGAAGTTTAAAAAATGGATTATATTTTCCAATGAGCTTTCTAACCATCAGCTCAAAGCTTCCTTCTGCACCTTCAAACTGGTATCCTGCATGTTCAAGCTCTTTTACCCTATTAGTAATATCAGTTATGATTGGATTATCTTTTTCGATTGACGAGTCAAATCGTTTAATTTTTTCAATCATCATTGACCTACCAGCAACTTCACTCATGAGGAATACCCTTTCATTTCCAACAGAGTCTGGTGTGATGTGTTCGTAAGCATGAGGATTTTTTGTGAC
Organism: uncultured Treponemataceae bacterium; assembly: GCA_964371295.1. Taxonomy (GTDB): domain Bacteria; phylum Spirochaetota; class Spirochaetia; order Treponematales; family Treponemataceae; genus CAYJFX01. Next base: position 2,083 of record CAYJLT010000144.1, on the reverse strand, counting down.
CCCGTCAATGTGCATTCCAGCCTTGTGAGCAAAGGAACTTGATCCAACAAAAGGCGCCCCACTCGAAAGCGGAATGTTTGCTATTTCTGCAACTTGGCGACAGATTGGTGTAAGCTTTGACATGTTGCCTTTTGGAAGACACTCATACCCCATTTTGAGCTCTAAGTTTGCCATTATTGAAGAAAGGTCTGCGTTTCCCGTTCGCTCACCAAAACCGAGAAGCGTACCCTGCACTTGTGTTGCACCTTGCTCTACTGCTAAAAGTGAGTGAGCTACAGCGAGACCGCAATCGTTATGAGCATGAATTCCAATCTCGATTTCTTTTCCATCATTTGTTTTATGTTTTGAAAACTCTTTTACAACGGCTTGTACTGCGCTAATCATTGGTGTAAGACCAAATCCACCTTTAGTATCACAAAGAACAAGCGAAAATGCTCCGCCTTCGATTGCTGCACGTAGTGTTTTTAGTGCATAATCAGGATTCGATTCATAACCGTCAAAAAAATGTTCTGCATCGTAGATTACTTTTTTACCATTGCCGCATAAAAACGCCATAGTATCTTTAATCATTGCAAGATTTTCTTCTAAGGTAGCTTTTAATATTTCGGTTACTTGAAAATCCCATGTTTTTCCAAAAATTACTACCGTTTCGGTATTGGCAGAAAGTAGGCTTTGAAGGTTTGCATCTTCGGCGCATGTGATACCTTTTCTTCTTGTTGCTCCAAATGCACATAGCTCTGAAGTTTTAAGAGAAAGTTTTTTTACCTCTTGAAAAAACTCCAAGTCTTTAGGATTTGATCCTGGATTTCCAGCTTCAATATATCGTACCCCAAGTTCGTCGAGGGCTCCAACTATATGGAGTTTATCTTGCACCGAAAAGCTTATTCCTTCACCTTGAGCTCCATCTCTGAGTGTAGAGTCCAGTATTGTTATTTGTTTCATTGTTTTTTCCGTTTTATGTTTTTGCTAATATTTTATTGCCGCGAGACATAGCTGTTTGACCTGTTCGTACCAATTCTATTATTCCGAATGGTTCTAAGAGTTTTATGATACTTCCAATTTTTCCTTCACTTCCTGTGGCTTCTAGCACGAGTGATTCAGTTGCAACATCTACAATTCTGGCTCGGTATATATTTGCAATTTCAATAACGCTTGCACGATTTGAATCTTTTGCACTTACCTTTATTAGAGCCATATCACGAATAACAGTATCTGCTACTTCACAGTGTTCTATTGATATTACTTCTACAAGTTTTGAAAGTTGCTTGATTATTTGTTCCAGTATAGCTTCATCGCCTTTTACAACAATAGTCATTCTAGATGTCTTTGGGTCGAATGTTTCGCCTACAGTAAGGCTATCAATATTATATCCTCGTCGGCTAAAAAGCCCTGAAACCCTACTTAATACACCAGCATGGTTTTCAACAAGAACTGCGAGCACATAGCGTTTTATATCGGTATGCATATATTTCCCCATTTTTCAACAAAAAGTATTCTTGTATTATACTCTAAATTCTGCTATATGTAAATGAGTTTTCCAATAATATTTATAAATATTTAATAATTTTAGTATTAATTAATTTTATTCACTATCGGGCATTTCTGTATCAGCATATTCACAGTGCTCAATAGAAATTACTTCTATGAGTTTTGAAAGCTGTTTTATGATTTGCTCTAAAATTGCTTTATCGCCTCGAACTACAATTACCATACTTGATTGCTTTGGGTTTGATGTTATACCTGCGTTTATGCTATCTATACTGTAACCACGTCGGCTAAATAAAGTAGCAACTCTACTTAATACCCCTGCGTGATTTTCAACTAGCACAGTAAGCTCATAACGTTTTATATCATTTTGCATAAAAAAAGCTCCTCAATATAAGCCTTTTTATTATAGCTCAAATAGCAGTCTATGTAAATGCAGGGAATTCAATTTTAATCCTTTTTCGCATTTTTATAGCCGCGGATACTCAGGATTAAACAGGATAATGATTCGAATGTACTATAAAAAATAGAGCTATTCAACGAACAGCTCTATTTAAAGACAAAAAAATATGTAGCGCCAACGACGCACAAAGGAGGT
>CAYJLT010000143.1:0-2841 GCA_964371295.1 uncultured Treponemataceae bacterium | reverse complement strand
TTTTCCTGTGCGTACACATGGTGCGCACTACGGGGGAGCTACTTTTCCTTCGCGTACACATGGTGCGCACGTACCCTTGGGGTTTGAGGTGCTTGGGAGGTAGGAGAGGCTCGGGCACAGATGATGGGAGATTCTTCACGGGTGTAGATATAGGGTAAAAAGCAGAATGACAGGGGCAGTTCGTAGCAGCAACCTGTGTGTTGGCTGCTACATTAGGGAATTATGTGTAATTTTATCACTTTTCTCTTTTTCTGCGCCTTTTTCATCTTGCATTTTTTTTCTGTAGTGTTTATAATGTAAAAAAAGAGAAAAAAACGCAATATATAGTGGGTGGGGAACATGCAGATAGTAAAACGCACGGGTCAAACCGAGGGGTACTTGGCTGAAAAAATAGCTAATGCTATGAGGGCAGCTTTTAAAAGTGCTGGAACTGATGATTCACAAGTTGATGTGATGACTCAAGAAATTGAGCAAGAGCTTGTATCACTTTCAGAAGCTGGAAATCAAATACACATTGAAACAATTCAAGACTTAGTTGAAAAAACACTTATAAAGCATGACTACCATGTTGAAGTTAAAAAGTTTATTATCTACCGTGAAGATAGATCAAAAAAACGCCAATCATTAAAAAATATTACCAAAGATTTTTCAAACCCCACCGTAAAAATGGTGCTTCGTCAGGTGCAAAAAGATTTTACCGATGATGAATACTCACTTGATGTTCTTTACCACAAGTATCTTTCTTTTAGAAAAGACGAAATGAAAGAAAGCGAAAGTTTGGCAATGCTTATAAAAGCTGCCGTTGAGCTTACCACGCAAGAAGCTCCAAAATGGGAGTTTATTGCATCTCGCTTACTAATGATTCAATTTAAAGTAAAACTCGGAATAGAACTTCAAGCACATGCAATAGCTTCGTTTTATGAAAAAATACATTATTTAACTGACGAAGGCCTTTATGGCACGTATATATTAGAAAACTATACAAAAAAAGAAATAGATGAGCTTGAAAAGGTTCTTTTGCGCTATGAGGGCAACGGTCACAACAGAAACAATTTATTAACCTATAGCTCTCTCGATTTACTTTTAAGACGCTATGTTATTCGTACCCATAGTCACGTTGCTATTGAAACACCACAAGAAATGTTTATGGGAATTGCAATGCATCTTGCAGTAAATGAAAAGCAAAACAGATTAGAATGGGTAGAACGCTTTTATGATATGTTAAGCCTTTTGCAAGTAACCGTTGCAACTCCAACGCTTTCAAATGCAAGAAAACCTTACCACCAATTGTCTTCTTGTTTTATAGATACTGTGCCTGATTCTTTGGATGGAATTTTTCGCTCAATCGATAACTTTGCAAAGGTTTCAAAGCTTGGCGGTGGCATGGGAATGTACTTTGGAAAGGTTCGCGCAAGTGGCTCAGCCATTCGAGGCTTTCAAGGGGCAGCAGGTGGTATTATTAGATGGATAAAAATTGCAAATGACACTGCCGTAGCTGTTGACCAATTAGGTGTTCGCCAAGGCTCTGTTGCCGTATATTTAGACGTGTGGCACAAAGACCTTCCTGAATTTTTACAACTTCGCACCAACAATGGCGATGACAGAATGAAGGCGCACGACGTGTTTCCAGCAGTGTGCTACCCAGACCTTTTTTGGAAAACGGTTCGTGACAACATCGATTCTCCCTGGTATTTAATGTGCCCCCATGAAATTGAAAAAGTAAAAGGATATGCCTTAGAAGATTTTTACGGTGAAGAGTGGGAAAAACGGTATCAAGAATGTGTAGAAGATAATAGAATAAGTAAAAGAGAAATAAATGTAAAAGAGCTCGTTCGCCTTATATTAAAATCGGCAGTAGAAACAGGAACGCCCTTTGCTTTTAATCGAGATATTGTAAACAGAGCAAATCCAAACGCTCATAAGGGAATTATTTATTGTTCTAACCTTTGTACTGAAATAGCGCAAAATATGAGTGGCATTGAACTTGTTTCGCGTGAAATTACAACACAAGAGGGCGAAAAAGTTATTGTTGAAGTTACAAAGCCAGGAGATTTTGTGGTTTGTAACCTTGCATCCTTAGTGCTTGGCAACATTGATGTAGATGATGACGAGGCCCTTAAAAAAGTATGCGAAAGTGCAACACGAGCGTTAGACAATGTAATTGACCTCAACTACTATCCTCTCATGTACGCAGAGGTAACAAATAAACGCTACCGCTCTATTGGGCTTGGCACCAGTGGCTACCACCACCTCTTAGCCCAAAAGGGAATACAGTGGGAAAGTGAAGAGCATTTAGTTTTTGCAGATACTCTTTTTGAAAAAATAAACCGTTTTGTGGTAGGAGCAAGTGCAACAATTGCTCAGGATAAGGGTTCGTATGAATATTTTGAAGGTTCAGACTGGCAAACAGGCGCTTATTTTGAAAAAAGAAATTATACAGGCAAAGAATGGGACGAGGTAAAAAAACTCTGTTCTAAGGGAATGCGAAATGCCTACCTTATGGCTGTGGCACCAACGAGTTCTACATCAATTATTGCAGGAACCAGTGCAGGTGTTGATCCAATAATGAAGCGCTTCTTTTTAGAAGAAAAAAAGGGAAGCATTATGCCACGCGTTGCACCAAATCTAAACCCTCAAACATTTTGGCTCTATAAAAATGCTCACACCATTAATCAAGAGTGGTCAATTAGAGCCTCTGGGGTACGCCAACGACACATAGACCAAGCACAATCAGTAAATTTATACATAACCAATGATTTTACTATTAGGCAAGTGCTTAACTTATATATCAAAGCATGGGAAGAAGGCGTAAAATGTATTTATTATGTTCGCTCTCAAGCC
>CAYJLT010000142.1:0-2893 GCA_964371295.1 uncultured Treponemataceae bacterium | reverse complement strand
CCTTGAAGTGCCGAACGGCAAGGAGGATAAGCCAATGATAACGTACTGGGAAGAAAAAAATGGCAAGCTTATCCAATTTGATGAAGCGACTTCCTCTGAGAACAAAAACCAGTGGGTTGACGTTAGATCCGTTACAAGAGAAGATATTCGAATACTCGAAAAAACCTATAACATAGAACAAGAGCATATTCTCGATATTCTAGACCAAGATGAGCTATCCAGAATAGAACAAGCAGATGATTATACACTCATAATTATGCGACTCCCACTCTATACACCAGACCACGATATAAGCTATATAACGGTGCCGCTTGGAATAATACTTTTTGAGCACACCATAATGACCATTTGTTGGACAGATTGTGAAGTGTTACATGACATTGCAGCAAATAGAATACGCGATTTAACATTAAGCGATTTTCCCGCCTTTGTTATACGAATTTTAAGTAGAAGCGATTCAATGTTTTTACGGTATTTAAAAGAAATTAATAGGCGCTCAAGTTCAATTCAAAGTACCTTGGAGCGTTCTGTAAAAAATAATGAACTCATGCTCTTATTAAACCTTGGAAAATCTCTTGAGTTTTTTACTACATCACTTACCGGTAACCAATTGCTTTTAGAAAAACTTACAAAAACACACATTATAAGCTTGGATAAAGAAGATAAAGATTGGCTTGAAGATGTAGAAATAGATAATAGACAAGCGTTGGAAATGGCAAATACATACAGAAATATTTTAACAAGTATGATGGATACCTTTGCATCGGTAATTTCAAATAATCTTAACATAGTTATGAAGCGCTTAACAGTTATTTCGCTTGTGATGATGGTGCCAACTTTTATTGTAAGTTTTTTTGGCATGAATGTTCCCCTCCCCTTTACATCATCAGGATGGATGGGTGTAATAATAATTAGTATTATATGTGTAGTTGCAGGTCTTCTTGCACTTGCAGTTCTTACCGATTGGCGAGCAAAAAAGCCACGTAAAAAAAAGAAATAATGAGGTTCGTATGAAAAAACTGTGTATAATATTAGCACTCTGGTTGTGTGTAGCACTTTCACTTTTATATGCAAACGATGATGGATTTGACTTTGACCTAGAGTTTTTACTGGGTACAGCAATTGACTTTGATGAACATATCGACTTGATATCTCTTGCAAGAAATAGCGATGTTTTTACTATTGGTGAAGGTGTTCAATCAGTTACAGCAATTCGCAGTGTGAATCATTACTACATGAATGCATACGAAACAACCTATGTGCTCTGGTACCACGTAAAAGCGCTTTCTGAAAGTGAGCTTGGCTATGTATTTCAAAATCCAGGACAAGAAGGATCGTCCGGCAGAAGGGCACAAGAGCCCACAGAACGAGGCCGCTTTCAACCAATTACAAGTATTAGTTGGAGAGATGCAATTGTTTGGTGCAATGCATTTTCAGAAATAATGGGACGTACTCCAAGTTATTCATATGAGGGCATAGTTCTAAGAAATGCTACGGATGCAGCGCGAGTAGATTTGGCCGAGTGTGATTTTACGGTAAATGGCTATAGGCTCCCAACAGAGTCAGAGTGGGAATATGCTGCCAGAAAAATTAAAGGGAAATCAGGTGCACAAAGCTTTATAAGTGGGGCAAGCTTGTCTGGCCCTGCATGGGATTTTGAAACAGTTGTAAGTGCACATGAAAACAGTATGTTTGATTCTCTTGCAAATGAAGGCTCCCCTGTTTTTCCAATTGGAAGCGCAAATATTGCAACAGCCGAAAGCCTTTTAGGACCGATGAGTGCGCCTCGAAGTGGAAAAGCAAATTCATTGGGCTTATATGATATGAGTGGTAACATGTTAGAGTTTTGTTGGGATTGGTTTTCTGAATATGAAACCATTGAAAACAGTAGCGCTTTGGGAACCGAGAGGGTTATGAGAGGTGGCAGTTGGAGTGAATATGCATCATTTACGTATGCTGCAGATCGCTATGCATTTAATCCTGGCGAAGCATACAACTACATGGGATTTAGACTCGTAACAAACGAACTATAATAAATGCAGTTCGCATTTTTCTACCGACCATTCTCCTGTTTTTTTAACAAGCTCTATTATGCCATAGCGCCCCTCTGCTAAAGATCCAGGATTTATTAAAGTAGTTTTGTCCAAAGTATCTATGGCAAATGATTCATGAATGTGCCCACTCACAACAATGAGTGGCTGAAACTCTTGAATAAAATCTCTGGCTAGCTTTGAGCCAACATGTGCGCCAGCTGATATAACATCGAGCTTTGTGTTGAAAGGGGGTTGGTGTATGAGAAGAATTAGATTATCAGTATTATCTAATTCTCTCACCAAACGCAAATCATTAATTAAATCTTCATCATCTCTTTCAAATGGTGTAGTACCTGTAAACCTCAAAGCTCCTCCACTTCCAGAAAAGCTAAGCCCTTCTGAAAACACCATTGAGCCTTGAATGCATACATCATAATTATCTAAGGTTTCTACAAATGACGGCTCATCACAATTACCTGCTACACAAAAAAATCTTTCATGCTTACTAAGAAGGTGTTTTAATGTAGGCTCTGCACTCTCGGTATCATTGAACTCTGCAAAATCGCCAGCTACAAGAACTGCATCGGCCTTTGAAAACTCATCATCTAATTTATCAATCATATCGATTGCGCCATGAATATCTGATAGTACTAAAAATCTCATTGTAGCTCCTAATGGTGATTGTTAATTGCACATTGTCAGATTAAGTGCAATTATTAATTGCTAGAATTTCGTCTTCTGAAAGCCCTGATAGCTTTGAAATCATAGCAACACTCAGTCCTTCTTGCAATGCATTTTTCGCAACTTCAAGTGCTTTATCACGCGCACCTTGTTCTATACCTTCTTTATGCCCCTCTGCG
>CAYJLT010000141.1:0-3002 GCA_964371295.1 uncultured Treponemataceae bacterium | reverse complement strand
TTAATGAACTTACCTATACGCAAAGTGTTGGCGAGTCTAAAAAACTCAATGAAAAACCAGGTCCAATGATAATTATCAGCGCCGATGGTATGTGTGAAGCTGGGCGTATTGTACACCACATTGCAAACAATATTTCTAACCCTAAAAACACTATTTTAATTGTTGGGTACATGGCCGAAAATACTTTGGGTAGAAGAATCCTTGAAGGTGCGAGTGAAGTTAAAATTATGTACGAAGTATATAAGGTGAATGCAAAAATTGAAAAGGTAAACGCTTTTAGTGCTCACACCGACTGCGTTGAAGCCGTAGAGTGGTTAAAAGAAATTAACACATCCAAGCTAAAGAAGATTTTTATTGTTCACGGTGAAAAAAAGTCGCAAGAAGGTTTTGTAAACTATTTGGCAGACCGCGGTTTTAAGAATACGCAAATTGTAAAGCACGGAAAGAAGTACGAGGTATAAAAAGCGGTTTCCCCATGAGGAGCTTTTTGAAAAACCCGTCACCGCAGATACGCAGCCGAGAGGTCTCTTTCAGAAAGAAGATTTCTCCGAGCACGTATCGAAATGACGTCTTTTAAGCTTTCTTTTTTATTTATACATTATTTTTCATAATAACTGGCTGACCTGTAGCATCCATTACATCTCGCCACATTGGACTTTCAGGATCTACTCGATTCCGTCGGCTTGTTGCAAGACGAGTTGGAAGGTGAATATATTTATTGTGTAATAAGCCAATGAGCAATTTTGTTTTACCTGCCATCGCGGCATGAACTGCATTGTTTCCAAGTCTTTCACAATAAATTGAGTCTGTTGCACTGGCTCGTGCTGACCTAATTTGGTAACTTGGATCAATATATTTTAAAGTGATAGGAACTTTTTTTTCTTTAAAGTGATCGTTTATTTTATCACTCATAAAAATACCAATATCGCCAAATCGCTTATTTCCAGAAGCATCTTTTTCACCGCTTTCTTCAAAAAGTTCTTGGCCGGCTCCTTCTGCAATGACAACTACAGCATGTCCCCGCTTTTCAATTCTTTTTTCAAGATGAGATAAAAATCCATTTTCACCATCTAAATCAAAAGGCACCTCAGGTATAAGACAAAAATTTGTTTCGTGGCTTGCAAGAGCTGTATAAGCCGCAATGAAGCCTGCTTCTCGCCCCATGAGTTTAATAAGCCCAATACCATTTATATGAGAGTTTGCTTCCATGTGTGCTGTTTCAACCGCTTTTACAGCGTTTTCAACAGCTGTATCAAACCCAAAAGAGCGCTGTATAAAAATAAGGTCGTTGTCAACCGTCTTTGGAATACCTACTACCGCTATTTTTAAATTTCGTTCTTCTATTTCTTCTGCTACTTCTAAAGCGCCTCTTTGTGTTCCGTCTCCACCAATGATAAAAACCATGTTCATATTTAAGGCTTCAATAGCATCGACTATTTCTGTTACCCTGTTTCCGCCGCCTCTACTTGTTCCTAAAAACGACCCGCCAGTTTTATGAATATCGTCAACCAAATCTGGTGTTAAGTCAATGGTATCGAATCCATTTTCTGGAAAAAGTCCATTAAACCCATAGCGAATACCCCTAATGCGGCGAACCCCATAACGGTTCCACAAACAGCGCACAACGGCTCTGATAACATCGTTAAGCCCAGGACATAAACCACCACAAGTAAAAATTCCTGCGTTTACATGCTTTGGGTTAAAATATATGTGCTCTCTAGGCCCTGCTTTTTGAATGAGGTTATGCATATATGCTTCTTGCGCATCTTTTCCATCTTCTCTGCGAGCATCCACATCATAATGAATTACTTCATCATCATTTACATAGTTTGCAATAAAATCTCCATACACTTTTGAAAGCTGTATTGGAGAGGGAACCTTGCATTCGCCCAAGGTTTCGATTGTAAAGTCAAATTTATTTTCCATGCTTCCATACTAATACCAAAAGCATATTTGTTCAAGGGTATAAAACCCCTTTTACAAAAAAAACACTTTCTCTAAGGCATTGACATAAAGGCTCTTTCCTGTCTACTATTATGCATGGGTAAAACACTAATTTCGATTGGCTGCGTAATTCTCGCGTCAGGAATTTCAAAACGGTTTGGAAATGAAAATAAACTTCTCATGCCTTTTAGTGGAAAGGCTGTTATTGAATATATTTTAGCTAGTGTTCAAAAGGCATCTTTTTCACAAAGTGTTTGTGTAACTCAAAGAACAGAAATTGACAAGATTACAAAAGAATATAAAATAAGTAGTGTTATGCATAACCTTTCCGAAAAAAAAGATACTGTAAGAATTGGAATTGATTTTTTACTTTCTAAAAGTGCTTTTGATGGAATTATGTTTTGTGTAGCAGATCAGCCATATTTATCTTTGGAAACAATTGAAAAATTATGTGCCGACTTCAAAAAGCATCCGAATAACATTGTGAGGGCAGCAAGCTATAATGAAAACGGCGAGATTTTTGAAGGTAATCCTGTTATTTTCCCGTCGTCTCTTTATGAGGAACTTCAGCACTTAAAAGATGGTGAAAATGGTCGAAACGTAATTCTCAAGCACAGAGATATCCTTCGCTTAGTTCCTATACAAGACAGGTATGAACTTATGGATGTAGATACACCAAAAGAATTAATGACCCTCATACAAGATAACAACAAAGAGGAGCTGCCGCACCAGTAGATGTTAAAAAAAACGTCACCTCGAGCGTAGCCGAGAGGTCTCTTCACAAATGAGATTTCTCCACTTCGGTCGAAATGACGTATCCTTTATTTCTTCGAAAGGCCGTATTCTTTTTTACTTCGCTATCAATTTATTCAAGCTATTAATAAACAATGATGGATCTTTTAATTCTGCACCACTCATTAATAATGCTTGGTCTAAAAGAACCCTTGAAACATCAGCAATGTGTGCCTCATCTTCACATTCTTTAAGACTAGCTAAAATTGGATGTTCGCCGTTAATTTCCAAAATTGGTTTAACTTCTCCCATTCCAGCTTGCCCCA
>CAYJLT010000140.1:0-3058 GCA_964371295.1 uncultured Treponemataceae bacterium | reverse complement strand
GCAACACATAGGTTGCCACTTACGGGGGGGGGCTATTTTTCCTGTGCGTACACATAGGTGCGCACGTACGGGGGGCTACTTTTCCTGTGCATACACATGGTGCGCACGTACGGGTGCAGGCACAGATGGCGGGAGAGTAAAAACACATCGTAAGCCAACCTGTGTGTTGGCTGCTACATTAGGAAAGCAGAATAACAAAGACTTACACGCACCACAAAAAACCTTTGTAGTGCATGTAACAGTTTCCATGGATTGTAGCATCTCTATTATTAATTATTACTTTTTAATTATTAATTAACAACCTTTGCCTTTGTTTTACCATCTATTGGAAGTTTTAAAATATCATCCTTAGTTAGATTATGCTCAATTTCATCGCCAGAGGCATATTGGACCTTGCCTTCCATTGCCAAGGTTAAACCCCATGGAGCGCAAGCATACCGTCCTTTTTTCTTTATTCGTTTTTCACCAACGGGGATAATGATTGGGTCGGAAACAACTCGAAAAGAGTCCTGTTGTATTGCACTTGTTTCTTTTGCCGATGCATACACAAAACTTATTGAAGCCCTATCTTTTGTGAGGCCCGCTTGCGTTGACATTTTTTGTAAAACCTTAGGCGCAAGACTTCCGTCTAAAACAAAATGGCACCATTTTTGTCCCTTCCTGCCGTCCATAGGGCAGGTTTGAATGTGTGTACAAGGAGAGATAATTGCATACTTTTTACGTATCATAAAGTCGCGCAAAAGTGAAATAAAACGCCCTGAGCGCGGAATGCCAGGCTCTGCTATAAAATAAAGACTTTCCTTCCCGCCATAATTTACTAAGGCTGTACCATACTTTTTGGCAATCTCTTCTAGCGGCTTATTGGTGTTCCAAAAGAGCTCATTAAACATATTAGCGCAGGTAATAAAATCTGCAGAATTTTTTATTTTTACTCCCATTTCACCTTTTATACGAATAATCGTCCATTCTTCGCCAGGCAGTTGTGCCATAACTGATAAAAGAAGATTTTCGCCCAAAGCCAAGGCATTTTGAGAAGTATCAACACAGTACCATGTAAGCTTTTTGTTACGAAGGTCAGGTCGAGAAATATACAATGCTATGGGTACGGTAAGTGGGCCAGATCCCATATCGAGGCAAAACGAATTGTCTTTAAGCCCGGCAAAAGATTCATTTGGCATAGAAGCAAAAACAGATGTAAGCCGAACCAAATTCCACCACATAAAATATCGTGTATATGCACTTAGGCGAGCCGCCTCATTCATATAGCCCGATTTTCTGCTTGAGCGCTCATCAGTTAATTCATGGGATAAATCTCGGATATTTTGAAAAAGCGAGCGAACTTGCTTTGATGACAAAGGTTGCACACCTTGAATGATAGTATCAAAGGAGTCTAGCACTCTTTGTTCATCTTTTTGTAAGGCAGAAAATACTGCACTTTTTTTTATTTTCACTAAGTTTTTCCTTTTCTTTTTGAGCGAAGCTGAGAATAGATATCGAGAAGTTCAGATCTCATGCTGTTAATTTCTGGGAGAGCTGTTTGTGCAAGGGACGAAAGAGAAGCTTCCGAAATAATTTGATTACGTGCCCCCTCAATTGTAAATTTTTTTTCTGTTATTAGGTGATTCAACCGAAGTATTAACTGAATATCTGTTTTAGAATACAGGCGCCTTCCGCCGTCACTCTTAGAAGGCGAAAAAGCGGGAATTACCTCTTCCCAATACCGCAAGGTATGAGCTTTTACACCAGTAATTTCTTCTACTTCACCAATTGAAAACCCAGCCATGGCCTTAGCCTCGTTCTTCCCATTTTTTTCGACTCGCTTTTAATTCAACTAAAACAGGAATCTTTGAGTACCCTAAGTCTTCTCGAACCTTGTTTCGTATATACGACAAATAAGAAGCAGGCACATAATCGGGTCTTGTTGCAAAAAGCAAAAAGCTTACAGGATTCACCCCGGTTTGCACTATATAACGAATCTTAACCCGCCCAGGCCCTGTGGAATGCGGAGGTGCCGCTGCAACCCAATCGTTTAAAGCGGTGTTGAGAGAGGCGGTGTCTACTTTTCTTATTAGTTGATTATACAGCTCTATGGCAGTGTTTAACAAGGGCTTTATGCCAGTATTTTCAAGTGCTGATATTTGAATTATTGGAGCATAGGCCATGTGTCCAAACATAATTCGAATATAATCTTCAGCTTTTCTGGCAGTTTTTCGCTCTTGGTCTTGTGTGTCCCATTTATTGAGTACAAAGATTATCCCACAGCCTCTATCATTGGCAAGTCCAATTACTTTTTTATCTTGCTCTGTTAAGCCTTCTTGCGCATCTATCAAATAAAGCACAACATCTGCCCTATTTAAAGTTTTAATAGCACGATTTACAGAATAATACTCAACATTTTCCTTTACCTTTGCTTTTCGCCTAATTCCGGCTGTATCAAGAACTTGAAAGTTTTTACCCTTGTGCATAAAATAACCTTCAACAACATCGCGTGTTGTGCCTGCATAATCGCTTACTATAGAGGCCTCTGTTCCTGTTAGCAAGTTGCATAATGTTGACTTTCCGGTGTTTGGCTTTCCCATAACCGCAAGCTTAATAAGCTCTTTTTCTTCGCCTTCTTTTACTTTTGAAAAATCCATTTTTGAAACAAGGAGCTCACAAAGATCTGGTATATGGTCGCCATGTTCTGCAGAAATACAAAGCAAGTCCTGAAAGCCAAAACGATGAAAATTATATGCTTCACTTTCGAATCTTCCACCCTCTGTTTTGTTTACAGCGGCAACAACCTTTTTCCAATAGGGTCGTAAAAGAGAAATAAACTCTTCATCTTCGCCAGTTGTTTCAGTTGCATCAAGTAAAAGTAAGATGAGGTCTGCTTTTTTTAAGGATTCTATTGTTTTTTGAACAACGAGTTCATCTAACACGGCTTCCATTGTGCCAATATCTCTATCAAGCTTAAAGCCGCCTGTATCCATAATTCGAACAGGCTTGTCTGCAATAAAGGCTTCTTCTTCTACAGGGTCTCTTGTAACACCAGGTGTTGGGTCTGTTATAACGCGCC
>CAYJLT010000139.1:0-3093 GCA_964371295.1 uncultured Treponemataceae bacterium | reverse complement strand
CTCGACTAAGATTTGCCCATGAGTAGCGATTTTCATTATACGGATTTTGAATTAATACATAACCCTCTTTTAGACGATTAATAAACCACTCACCATAAAAAGAGGGAATATCTGTTCTTCTTGTTGCGCTAATTATCATAGTGTACGTTATCTACCTAAGTAAAATACTAACTGAGAGGTTTATGATGAAGCCTTGTCTTACTTTATTCTATACCATTAGCATATAAAAAGCTATCATATATTATATTTTTTTCCCAAAATGCTTTGATTTGTGACTGGCTCACGGATTTTTAAAATTTGCACCAGTATATTAAATACAGGAATTTCGAATGTAGTTTTCGTTTATTCTGTTTTTCGAGAGGAGGTAAAATTTTGAAAAACAATATTTGGATTATTAAAGGCTTAGTACTAGGTGCAGTTTTTTTTATTGCGGTACTTTTAGTAAAGCCTGTTGGTGTTTCTACGCAGTTTTCTGTGTTATCAGGAATTTTACATAGCGCACTGCAAGACAGTGTTATTGTAGAAGATTCTGAGAGTGCAAGTGGTTATAGCAGCACAAATAAATACTATAACAAAGATGGTGGTAAAATTGCAAAGTCAATTCAAAATCCATGGAACTACGATTTTGTTTTTGTGCTCTTTATACCAGTCGGTGGCTTTCTAGCCTACAGGTTAGGAAATAAAAAGCATACAAATGGTGAAACTAGCACTATTCAAAACTCATCACTTCCAGTAAAAGATACTATAAAGCAATACGCCCTTGCATTTATAGGAGGCTTTATTTTACTCTATGGTGCACGAATGGCTGGTGGTTGTACAAGTGGACATATGATGAGTGGTATGATGCAAGGTAGTATTAGTGGATACATTTTTGCTGCCGCAGTTTTTGCAATTGCAATACCTACTGCTTTTATAATGAATAAAATATCAAAAGGAAGGTTATAATATGCATGTTGTTTTAGCTATAATAATTGGGTCGATGTTTGGATATGCTCTGTACTTAGTTGGAGCATCGTCCACAAAAAGATTAACGGCAATGCTTCGTTTAGAAGATTTAGAGTTAATGAAAATAATTTTATTTGCTATTGGTGTAGGTAGCATTCTTTTATCAGTGTTTGGGTTATTAGGGTGGATAGATATTACTCATTTGAGTGTAAAAACGACACACCTAGGCGTTGTTATTGGGGGGCTATTATTTGGTGTAGGATTTGGTTCAATTGGAACCTGCCCAGGTACTTGTGTAGCTGCAAGTGGGGGCAACGGTGGGCGTAAAGCTATTGCAGCTATTTTAGGTGGACTGCTTGGCGCATGGATTTTTTCAATGACATACGGTTTGTGGGAAAGTATAGGATTGTTTGATGTTATGAATGTCGGGAAATTGACGCTCTTTGACATATCTGATTCTTATCCTTCGCTACTTCATTTTGGATTTGAAGGACTTTTGTTAGTTGGCTTAATTTTTATTTTTATATCAGTTTTGATTCCTTTTTCAAAGTACAAAACAAAAAAAAATTAGACTTTGGACGTACTGAAAGTTGCAGAGGGATTTGTTATACGAGTTTTCGTAGTTTTACTTTATCGATGACTCGTATATTACCTCTTGCAACATCAACAATCCCTTCACTCGTAAAGTATTTTAACATTCGCGAAATCACTTCTCTAGCACTTCCCATCAACCGTGCAATTTGTTCATGAGTCATATGTATTTCATTATTTTTGGTTTTACTCATTTCATCCCACAAAAAAATTGCAAGGCGTTTGTCTATTCCCATAAATAAAATTTGCTCCATTGTCCACATAACATCAGAAAAACGGGTTGTAGCAAGTTTATATGCAAAGTTTTCAGCATACACATTGTTTTTTTGTAAGTGATTAAATGTGCTTGCATTTATCAAAAGTAATTCGGTGTCTTCTTCTGCTTCAATTATTACATCAAATGTTATGGCATCTATTGCACACGAAGCTGAAAGTATGCATATATCATCGCCAAATAGTCTATACAGTGTTATATCCCGCCCGTCTTCAGATAGCGTAAATGTGCGAATGTGGCCAGTGGTTACTAGCAAAACACCAATGCAATCATCCTTCCCATTATGAATATAGCTTCCTTTTGAATATTTCGCCTGTTTAGTATTACTACATAAAAGGGCTTTTTCTTCTTCTGTTAAGTCTCCCCAAAAAGGTAGTTGCTTAGAAAGATATTCTTCATGTTCGCATTGTTTCATCAATGCCTCCCTCCGATAGAATGCCCAGTATATCATATTATATAGCTTAGTTCAATCTTAAAACTCTCTATCCTTTTTCTAACTCTTATTAAAAATGTGTGGTATAATCTTAGATATGATAAAATATATAGCATTATTGCGGGGCATAAATGTTGGCGGAAAAAATAAAGTTTCCATGCCAATATTAAAAAAGACTTTTGAAGATATAGGATTCTCTAATGTTAGTACCTACATTAATAGCGGCAACGTTCTTTTTTCTAGCGAAATAGTTGAAAAAAAAGAACTTACCCACTTGTGCAAAACGGCAATAAGTGAAACCTTTTTGCTTGATATTCCTGTTGCAATTATCTCACACAGTGAATTATCTGCAGCTCTTGTAAGTGCGCCAGAATGGTGGGATGCTGACTCCGAAACTGAAATAGTACACAATGCTATCTTTTTAATTCCGCCAATAACGGTAGAAGATGTTTTTAAGTCTGTAGGCGACGCAAAAGAAGAATACGAAAAAGTTGCATTTTTTGAAAATGTCATATTTTGGTCTGCTTCACGGGAAACATTTAGTAAAACGAGATGGTCTAAAGTTGCAAGTACATCTGTTTACAGTTATCTTACTATTAGAAATTCAAACACTGCAAAAAAGTTACTTCAATTATGTGATGAGCGTTAAATTTATGTTAGTAGCTTGAAAAATACTTATTTGAATCTGCTGGCGCTTCTTTTCTATCTAAATGTGTATACTCTCTAATAGAAGAGCACACCGTAATTTTATAACTATCAAACAGTTTATTTCTTCCCTCAAGTTGACTCATGCGGTGTTCCACTGTATTCCGCCATTTAGTTACGGCTTCTTCATTTTTCCATATATTCA
>CAYJLT010000138.1:0-3103 GCA_964371295.1 uncultured Treponemataceae bacterium | reverse complement strand
TTATTTCTACAAATAACCCAGAGGATCATTATTCTAAGGTTGATGCAGGCATAACCTTACAAAGCATAGCCATTGCTGCAAAGTCCTTTGGCATTGATACATGTATGGTAGGACTCTCTGCATTACTCTTTAATTCAGAACCAAATCATGCAGCAATCAAAGCACTTGGTATACCGAGCGACTATGCCCCTATGATTGTAATTATTGCAGGTTATGGTGATATGGAAATGAGTCCACCAGAAAGAAAAGAAGGACGAACTAAGATAGTGTAGGTTAATTAAGAATTATATTATCAATAAGGCTTTTGGATTTTTCCAAAAGTCTTTTTTTTTTAGATTTTTTGCTTGACGTCAGGCAATAGTGGTGCTATTCTAAAAATAGGAGAATAAGTATGAAAAAATTAATAGTATTATTAGCAGTTGCAATTGTAGTGTTTGTGGGGTGTGAACCTATAATTAGCGGTAACAGTAATACAGAAATTGATTCTGGCATAGTTGAAATTACTGAACAAACAGAAAACAACAACAAAAAGCTCATATACACGCACACTGAAAATGAGGTTATAACAATTTTTAGCGTAGAAGAAATAAATTCCAGCGGCAAAATGACCTACACAGGAACTATTGAACAGCGTAAAAAAACAGTCCATGTAGTAATTTGGGATAATATAAATGCAATAACAGATCAGGATAAATATATAACATTTGTGGGAGAAGCTATCATCCCAGTAAAAACTGACACTCCAGATGAAAATGGCTTTTATTCACTTTCATACTCCGGCGAGTTGGAAAATGGTGCTCTTAGCCTCATCAAGAATGCTAATCATGTAACAATAAAGCTGATACTTACAATGGATGAAGGAAAAAATGAAACATATATTGTGCCAAGAGAATTTTCTGAAAAAGCAAGTCAGTTATTTCAATAATACACTATTTTAGAGGCTTTTGGATTTTTCCAAAAGTCTTTTTTTTGTAACCTAAAAAAATCTGCGTAATCCTTTTAATCCCTACCCTAGATTGTACCCCATACAAATCTGCGGCTTAAAAATGACCAATCTTGGTGGCAATCGCATAAAACAAAAATTTACACACCACGAAGGAGATACCTCGACTTCGCTCGGTATGACAGTCTAAATGGAACTATCTTGGTAGTATGCGCTTCATTTTTTATAAAGCGAATAAATTTCAATTATCAATTACTCCGCTCTTCCCCTTCGTCAACTCCACAACATAGTCATGTAAGCCTTGTAACTCAGTCTCGACAATCATGCCTTTAATACTAATATCAACAGCAAAGTCTTCTTCTACATCGCAGACACTTAAAGTTTGTAAGTGTCGTTTTGCAGGTTCATATTGGTCATAGCTTACAGTAAAAGAGAATGGAACTCTCAACACAAGTTCTTCTGTTTCAATAAGGGCAAGGACTGCCTTTGCAGATTCTGAATATGCTTTTACAAGGCCGCCTGTTCCTAAAAGAGTACCACCAAACCATCGTGTAACGGTAACAAGAATATTAGTACATTTTTTTCCTTTTAGAACATCTAACACAGGCCTACCTGCAGTTCCAGAAGGCTCCCCGTCATCACTCATGCCATACACTTCGGCATTTTTTCCAACGGCAAATGCGTGCACTACGTGGTTTGCATCACTGTAAAGTTCTTTTAAACTCTTTAGTTTTTCTCTCGCTTCACTTTGAGTTGTTACAGGAAAGGCTTCTGCTAAAAACCTTGAATTTTTAAAAAAGAGCTCTGTTTGTGCACTCTTGAGTAAAACTTCCATGTGCTAACCTATTCATCGTTTGAATCTTTTAGATTGTCTTGAAAGGTTTCTTGTTTATTTGGCAAAAGCGCATAGCGCTGGTCTATGGCTTGCATTGCCGGGGCAGATTCTGTGTATGATACGTACCATGCCGCAAAAGCTATACTAATGCGCATTAGGGTTACATACATACAAATAATATAAAGAAAATTCAATACGCTTACAAGCGATACATACAAGTGTGAAGTTGAATCTATTGCAGGTATAAACAAAGGGGCTTGAATTACTACAATGCAGATGATAGCTACTGGTAAAAAGTAGCTTGCACATCGTACACAAAATTTTACAAAAGTGATTCTGGCCCCACTTGTGATACTAATACTTTGTAGCAATGCTTCTTTAACAGTCATGCGATGATTTTCATACAGTAAAAACCATGAAAAGGCACAAAAAACATAGAGAACCGCTAGAACAACAAATGAAATTAAGCCTAAAATTACAAGCAGTGTATCAAAGGTAAGAGTAATTATCTCTGCAGATAGCAGCAATGCAAACGCAAAGCTTATTCCTAAGAGAATAATCATATATACTGAAGTAAAAATAAGTCCAATTATAAACGCTCGCTTAAAATCACGGAAGCCTGAAAAAAGGTGACCTAACACTGCATAATTTCCTGTGTACAGTAGAAAAACAAGGACAAAAAAACCGTATTGAAGAACATATTGGATAGATGAAACAGCAACTGTAATCACAATAAGCATAATCATCGAAGAAATGCTTGTAGAGGTAGACATAATTGCGCTTGCTATGGGTAGGATGGTAAAAGCCATCATCAATGTTGTAATCATTCCCATAAGTAGTAAGGAAATTACAAACTTGGGAATATTTTGTGCCATGCACATTTGCACTTTTTTAATTGAATCGTTCATTATGCCTTCTCGCTTTTATTCTATGTCGATGGTTCCCTTTTTAGGAACTTGTATTTTTTGAACTTCCCTGCTTGCTAAGCGAACACCTTGTGCCTTTAAGCCTTTTTCTTCAAAGTCTTCTGCCTTAAAAATTTCTTCTAAAATTTTAACACGTGGCTTTTTAACATAGTATAACTTAAATTCGAATTTTTTTCGAGTATCAACATGAAGTATTTTACACCCAGGAGGCACAATTACATAATCCCTATTTAATATAAACTGGCCTATTCTACACCTTTTAATGGAAGCATAATTGTTTTTAGGGTCTTTATAAATAATTGTAAACAATACTTTCGAAAGCTCATCTTTATCAGAAAGTCCGCAATACCACATGCCAGCATCAACAAAGAGCTTTTCAGGCACATCATTTACATGGTA
>CAYJLT010000137.1:0-3211 GCA_964371295.1 uncultured Treponemataceae bacterium | reverse complement strand
ATGTCAAAAATATAACCATTTTGATTTAATTTCTTTGTGGGGTATGCAAAAATAAAAATCTGTGTAATCCTTTAATCTGCGGATACCTAATGACCAAACCTGTTCGGCAACAAGCCTATTTTTTTTCGTTTTGTACATACAGCATTAATGCAGTAGCCATTAACGCATGGCTATATGGTTTTTTTCCCATATTGTCACATACCTCTCGAATAGGGACTGCAGTAGACAAAACATATTCATCATCATCTAAATTAAGAGAGTGGGTGTTTTCAAGGTCTTTTGCGCAGTATATGTGAAAGGTGTTTGAAAAAATGGCAGGGTTGGGATTAACTGAACCTAAATGTGTTAGAGCGCCCGCCTTATAGCCTGTTTCTTCTAAAAGCTCGCGTTTAGCAGCAGTACTGGGCGCTTCTCCAGAATCTATGACCCCTCCAGGAAACTCAATGCTTAGCTCTTCACTTCCATGTCTCCATTGGTTTACCATTAAAAAACACTCTTCATCTATATTAAAATCTTTTTTTGCTTGTTCTCTATCAAGAGTTGCAATGCAAACTACCCAGTTAGGGGCATCTAGAATAATAAAACTTGACTCATCCCCTTCAGGCGAAATTGAGGTTTGAGTATTTACGCTCATAATTCGAGTTTGCAAAAGAAGCTCTCTTTTTTTTGTTTTCCATTCGATGTTTTCATTCATTTTTCTACTCTTCATTTATAAATTTTATTATTACAACTCTTGTTTTTTCAGCTTATCACATGTATAATATATGTAGGATATTATGTCAAGGCATGGTATTCTCAAGTTTGTTAGCGAAGATGTTTTGTTGGCATATTTTGAAGATTTGTAATACTTGTGAGACAGAATATTGCTACACCACAAGTGAACATGACAGGGGGATTACAATGGCTATTATAGCGATTTCAAGACAAGTGGCAGCTCTCGGTGATGAGGTTGCTAGTGAATTAGCAAAAAAACTTGGGTATAAATTTGTAAACAGAAAAGATATTGAAAAACGAATTATAGAACTTGGTTTTGCCGCAGAAAAACTTGAAAAATATGATGAAAAAAAACCAGGCTTTTTTGCCTCTCTAGCTAAAGACCGTGATGAATATCTTGACTATTTACAAACAGCCATTTTAGAAGCGGCATCGATGGGTGATTGTATTTTAATTGGGCGTGGTGCATTTGTAATTTTAGAAAATGTTCCAAATGTGCTATCGGTAAGGTTTGTTGCAAAAGAAGAAATTAGAATAGAACGTCTAAAAGCTGAGTTTAATTGGGATGAAAAGCAAGCACTGAAGCGGATTGAAGAAAGTGATGAAAATAGATTAGGATTCCACAAAAGTTTTTTTAATTTATCACCTAGTGACTCTTCATCATTTCATATGGTTTTAAATACAGGCGTATTTGATGAAGTAACCGCAGCAAATATGCTGTCACAGATGACAAAAAGCCTTATTACCTCTCAGATGGAAAAAGAAGGTAAGAAGAAAATTGCAGAGCTCTTAGAAGCCCAAAGGCTTGTAAATATACTTGTTTTTGAGCATAAGTTAAATATTAATTTTTTACGTGCTGTTATTGATGGCGATACTGTAACACTTCAGGGAATAGCAGATTCAGGCGCATTAGTTGAAAAAGCTCAAACAATTACAAAGGAAATAATGGGCGATAAAACCGTAGAGTCTGCAATTAGTATTGTTCAAGATTTTAAGGCGTATCCTTAATATAGATGAATGTTTTTTTTGATATAGGTTCCAGTGTTTTTGTCATTAGTTTTGCACTTGCGCTAGGTTTTTTTGTAAAGTGGTTTTTTTTACTTATAAAAAATCGCTCATCAAAAAGCGATTCTCTAGCACGTGCAGGGCGTCATTGTATGGAAGCTTGTTGCGTGTTGTGTAGCCTTTCAATAGCTTCCATAGCGTTTATACTTATTGGTACGCCGTGGCAGTCAATTATGAGCAATTACTCGTTAGAAAATTACTTCTTTTACTCTGTCATTTTTTTATCGTGTTTTACTTTTGTAGTTTTTTTTCGTGTATTGGCTCCCATATTTATTGCTATATATGTACTCTACTGCTCAGCATTTGCTTTTTTATTTACACATTCATATGCAGCTTTTCCAGAGAATTTTTCTGTAGCAGTGGCTCAGGGCGATATAATTGAGTTACAAACGGTAACACTGTCATATAAAAATCTACTTCCTTTGCCACGTCACTGGGTGTCTGCTCCTACCATAATAGACCAAAGTCCTACCAAAGAAGACCCTAATACAATACTTTTTAGAAAGTCAATTAATGATTTTGGTGAAACGTCTTTTGTTTCGAGGATAATTATTATGCTTTCAAGCCTTATTCTAGATCAAGACAGAGGGGTCGAAACAATTCTCCTTGATGATTTTACAGCTCCTAATAATACTGGTACATTAGAAATTTCTGTTTATGTTGAAAATTTAGAAGTTGTTGTAACCTCTTTCTAGTCTATAGGTTTACATTTTTATACTTTCTTGTTATACTCTGAGCATGAGAACAGCTGACGCATTTACATGGGTTCGAATATTGTTTGCACCCCTATTTTTTATTCTGTATATGATTCCTGAGTGGACAGGTGCTTTTTACTCATTGTCAATAATTGTTATATGGCCACTACTTCTTTTCGCAGAATTTACTGATTTTTTAGATGGATATTTTGCTCGTAGAAATAACGATGTAAGTGATTTTGGCAAATTTTTTGACCCATTTGCAGATGTTATATTGCATTTAACAGCTTTCTTTTGTTATGCCGCAAGCGGTTATATGCCAATGTGGGCTCTTTTGTTTATAGTTTTACGAGAGATTTCAATACAATTTGTTAGACTTATGACGCAACGCGAAGGTTTGGCGATGGGTGCTGCAATGGGTGGAAAAATAAAAACAGTTTTGTATATTGTAACAGGAATGTTTTCGCTGTTTATTGAGAGTTTTTCTCGTTTTGAGCAATCTAGTGCAATTCCACTAAGTCTTATGTTAACTATAAATTTAATCTTATACATTATTTGCGTTGTTGCTTCTTATGCATCGTTTGCGCATTATATCGTGTTGTATTTACGAGCAAAGAACCGTAAATAACAGCAGAAGCATACGTTTGCCATTTTAATGCGTTATATTTTCATTAATAAAAAGAATAACGCGAAAAAAAGAAAAAAAGATAAAAAAGTTTAAAAAGGGTGTTGACACT
>CAYJLT010000136.1:0-3370 GCA_964371295.1 uncultured Treponemataceae bacterium | reverse complement strand
TTTTCCATTTATGTTTCCTTTTGCGTATACCACTAGATTGGTCAGGTATTATCCACAGATTACACAGATTACGCAGATTAATAATTATACATTATTAATTATTAATTGCCTTACTGTTTCTTTTATAGACTCACTCGAGCCTTTTTTCATAATTAAAACATTGCCGTCTTTTACGCTCACAAGTAAATCTTCAACACCACATAAAACTACAGGTGCATCTGAATATACAAAACAGTTTTTGCAATCTGTTTGTGCAACGTTCCCAAGGGTTGCGTTTGTTTCATTGTTGTTTTCAAAATGGCTTGCAAAAGAATCCCAGGTTCCTATATCATGCCAATCAAAGCTCGACTTTATGGCAAACACTTGCTCTGATTTTTCTGCAACAGCATGGTCTACAGAAATAGCAATACTGTTTTCATACGCTTTTTCCATATATGCCCACGAGCTTATATTTTTTATCCCCTTTGTTTCTACAAGAGAAGGACAGTTTTCTTGCGTGAGGGGAATAAAAGCATCGGTAACTTCTTTTGTGTGCAGTTGTAGTTCTTGTATAAAAGTGCTTGGCTTTACACAAAACATTCCGCTATTCCACCAAAAGTTTCCTTGTTCAAGATAGGTTTGTGCCGTTTTACTATCTGGCTTTTCTTTAAACATATCAATTTTAAAAATGCTATCAATATCTGTTTTAGAAACTTGCATATAGCCAAAGCCTGTTGAAGCTTCGGTTGGAGGAATGGCAAAACATACAAAGGTTTCTTTATTTGCTTGTGCTATTGCTTTTTCTACATCGTTCTTAAAAGATTCAAATGGACTAATAATATGATCGCTTGTTAAAACAAGTAGGGGATGTCCATTATCGGGCATTGCTTGAATGTAGCGTGATACGAGGGCTATTGGTGGGGCAGTGTGCTTTTGACTAGGCTCTGCAATTACAATAAGTTTTTTTTCCAAAAGATTCTTGTTATCATCTGAAAGCGATTGTGCGTACTGTGCACACTGCTCAATAGTTGTTTGTAATATGTCATGCCTTGTAACAATAAATATGTTGCCCTGAGGTTTTAATAAAAAAGATCTTTCTAGAGAGCGCTGTAAAAATGATAAACCATTTTCTAGTGCTATAAATTGTTTTGGGAACTCTTTACTTGAAACTGGCCAAAGCCTTTCTCCAAAACCGCCTGCTAAGATAAGTATGTTCATAATAATTCCTATATTTTTTCAAAAACAAACTGGCAAAAGGTTTTTATTCTATTTATAAAAGATGTTTCTATACGGTCTCGTAAAAAGAAAATACTAAATGCATCCACGCCACCAATTCCATATAACACTATGTCATCTTCATGTCTAAAGGCATATACAATGGATTGCATATTGTCTTCACTCACTATGCTTATTCCACGGTATTTTACAGATGAGGTGTTTGCCATTTCATAAAATAAATTGTCGGCTGCCTGTTCAAATGAAATTGCAACATCAATACTCCCAAAAGGGTTCATATATAGATTAGCATCTAGCGAACCTGCTTTTTCCCCAATATTTTCAGATAAAACTTCAGCACTTGAATACAGATCATAATACTGTTCATTATGCTCAGAATAATAGGGGATACCTACATAGCCTTCAATATCGAGTAAAATAGGTTTTAAATTCTCAAACAAATCTTCATTTCCTTCATAGGGTCTTACTTGAATTACTTCTGCAAGGTATGCAGGCCTTAAATCATGGATAGCCTCTATAACTTTAGTTGCACCATCATTTACAGGATTAAGACTCATGTTTTTTGCTTTACCTATGTTTCGTATGAGTATTTCTCCGTTTTGAAGCTTTTGTTTTTCTTCATTTGTTAATTTGTTGTTAAATACATCGGTTGCATAAAATGGGGATGTAAACAATGCTAAGACTATTATGCTGAAAAATAATTTTGTTAACCTAGTTGCCATATCGGCTCCTCTTGTTCTATGGTGTGATTTTCTAAAAGACTTGCAATGCAAATCATGTTTTTTTCGTTCGTATCGTTACTTGTAGAGCTATAATATTCTTTTGAATCACTAAATACAACTAATGTTTTGGCATCAATTTCAGAAGGAAATACATTCACTTTCTGAAGTGATAGCCCTGCATTTTCGCATGCGAAATCAAATAAAAATTCTAAATCAGTATTTCCAACTATTATTACATTCTCGCAATTGCTCTTATAGATTACATCACAAATAATCTCTTTATAATCTTTCATTAGGCGGGCAGTGCGTTTAAAATAACGAGAACTCCTATGCATGAGTTCGTTCATACCACTAGGAGTTAAAACATACTGAATGTTTCTTGTTGAGATTTTCTTCATGTACAACCAGCCCTTATCACTAAAGCGCTTTAAAAGTGCGTTAGTCATACCCAAAGATAAATTTGTTGAAAGAGCGAGCTCACGTTGGCTTGCATTGGGGTTTTGGCTGAGTGTTTTTTGCACTTGCGATAAGTGCTTAATATCTGTTTCTTGTTGCATAAATTTTAAAGAGACCTTTGCCATTGGCAAGGCGTAATTGGAGGGTGTATGATAGGTAACAATGCCATGGCCGAAACACATTTGCACCTTACAAATCAATTGTTCAATTATTGAACATTATAGTGTATTGAATGTTTTTTATCAAGTAGAAAAGCTTATAAAGTGCGAAATTTATTTTTTATGTTACTGTAAATTGACACTAGGGTTTCCTTGCATTGTATTACCTTATTTAATTTTTCAATTTGAAATGAAATATCGTTTGGGTAGTCATGGGTTAAGGTATTTCTCATTTCTCTTAGTTCATCCCACTGAGCTTTATTATCAAGTAGGTTATGTTTTTCAAGTATATTAAGGTTGTCTATAAACGTTCTTTGGTCATTGTCACCCTCTAAAAGAATACATATGGTTTTTATAAGGGATGTGCCAATTTTATCTTGCAATTTTGTAAACCGATATATGAGTTGATCTAGAGCCATTACATCATCACTCGTAATTTTATTATAATTCTTTTCTGTCACAGGAAAAATGCTTGTAAGCTTTGAATAGGCTTCGTTAATGTAGTTTACATGCTTGTCACATTCTTGCAAAGATTCCTGTATTCTAAGTTCAACAATACTTGCACTCATAATAATTCTCCCGTTTGCAATGCTTGTTTTATGATTTCTCTATTATCGGTTTCATTTATATTCTTAAAGACTACATCTATTTTTTGATCGCCAATAGCATTTTTTAGGCTTACTTTAAATTGTAATGCATTTTGAAAAGTGTTTAGAGCCTTTTCACATTCAATGAGTAGGTCTATATCGCCACCTTTTTTTGCGTCATCTACTCTTGAGCCAAAAAGGTATACTTTTGCAGTGTGAGAAAATTGCTCTT
>CAYJLT010000135.1:0-3409 GCA_964371295.1 uncultured Treponemataceae bacterium | reverse complement strand
GATTTACCACTTTTTTTTGTCTAAGTGTTGCACTTATTCTGCAAATCTATCATTATTAATTACCTAGTCTTACTGGTATTCCCATTTTGTGCAAGTCTTCTTTTATGTCTGGAACGGTGTACTCCCCTGAGTGTACCATAGTCGCTATAAGAGCCGCATCTGCTAGGCCACCTTTAGAACCATCGTCTAGTTTATCAGAAACAACATCGGCAAGATGCCTTACAATGCCACCGCCACCAGATGCTACAACAGGAACGCTAACAGCTTCTGCAATCATCCGAGTAAGGGTAAGCTCATAACCCGCCTTTGTTCCATCGGCATCAATTGAATTGAGCACAATTTCGCCAGCACCCAATTCAACGGCCTGTAAAGCCCAATCAAGCGCATCGAGCTCTGTTGCAGTTCTTCCACCATTAATATATACACGATAGCCCGATGGCATAGAATCATCAATGGCAGCATCCATTCCAAGCACAATACATTGGTATCCAAATATTTTTGCGCCTTGAGAAATGAGAGAAGGGTTTTTGACTGCTTGCGAGTTTAAGCTCACTTTTTCAGCGCCTGCAAGAACGGTAGATTTTATGTCATCTAAAGTTGTAATTCCTCCGCCTACACAAAAGGGTATAAATACTTGTTTTGCTACTCTTTTAATAAGTTCTAGTATTGGACCTCTACCGCGAGCCGATGCCATTATGTCATAAAAGACCAGTTCATCTACACCCTGATTGTAGTATTCCCGTGCCATTTCTACAGGGTCTCCAATATCAACATTGTTTTGAAACTTTACTCCCTTTGTTGTTCTTCCATCTTTTACATCGAGGCATACAATAACTCTTTTTTTTAACATTAGTTTACCCCTTCTTCAATTGAAAGATTAGCAAAGTTTTGTAGAATTTGTAATCCCATCTTGCCTGATTTTTCTGGATGAAATTGACACGCGTACAAATTATCCTTCCAAACAGCAGCAGGGAAAGGTATGCCATAATCACATATAGCGCTCGCAATAGAAGCATCCTTTGGTTGCATAACATAGGAATGAATAAAATAGAAATCGGGGTTACTAGGGATTCCTTTAAAAATGGGACAATCATTTTTAAGGGTTGTGTTGTTCCAACCCATATGGGGAATTTTTAAACCAGTTCCGCCTATAAGGTTTGAAAAATGGCGAATGGTTCCAGGTAATAAGCCTAGACATTGCGTGTCGCCTTCTTCAGAAAAATCAAAAATGATTTGCGAACCCACACATATGCCAAGAATAGGGGTGCCCTTTGCATGGAGATCCTTTAAAAATGAATCAAAGCCAGTTTTTTTTAATTCGCTCATTGCAAACTCTGCGTGTCCATCTCCTGGAAATAGAATTTTTGTGGCAGATGCAAGCTCTTGAGGCTTTTTAGACATAATATACGGAATATTAAGTGATAATAATGCATGCTCTACACTTTGAATGTTTCCTGCGTTGTAGTCGATAATTCCAATCATGTCACTATTGTATCATGATATGAGCTAGCATTCAAGAGCACGTTTAATATTGTCGATAAGTAAATATGACTTTTTCTGATGTTTTTGCTGTAATAAAAGAGCTAATTCTCGATTGGAGGCTTATCGTAGCCTTTGTGGGTGTATTTTTATATTTAAAATTTGTTTTTTATGTTTCAAAATACAAGAAAAAGCAAGATGTTAAACCAAAACGATTCATTCGAAAAAAAGCTCCCGCTGAAGCCGCTCCTTCGGGTGCAGAAGCCGCACAAGGAGCTGAAGCAGCCTCTGAGGCACCTTCTGAAGATGATGCTCTTGTTTAAAATGAGTGTTTCTGCTTATTTTATTTTCTAAAAACAAAGAATCGTACATTTCCTTTATATCACTTTCTTCCCACATTCGAATACTCCATTTTTTTGCCGAAGTGCTATTCTGTTCTCTCTGAGATATAGCCATTGATTCAACAACACTGTATAGCTTTTTTGTTCTCTTAATAAATAAAAGGGCTTTGCTTGCATCAAGCGCTTCATTTATCGATGATCCGTTACAAATATCGCAGCCGCTACATGCTGCTTGCTCTGCACCGAGTGCATCTAATAATACCTGTCGACGGCAGCTAGTGCTTTCTGCAAAGTCCGCTAACACTCGATTTCTGCTACCCTTGGCATATTTTTGGGCTATTCTGCTATCGAGTGGAGACCACAGTAAAATCGCTTTGGCGATAGACCCATCACGGCCTCCACGCCCTGCTTCTTGAATATACGCCTCCGCGGTACTGGGTGCCTCGTAATGGATTACTGTTTTAATATCTTTTTTATCTACACCCATTCCAAATGCACAGGTGCTCACAAGAATTGCATCTTTTTTTGGATAAAACCACTGTTCTATGCGTGTTTTTTCTTCTTTTGTTAATCCCGCATGATAGAATTTTACGGTATCGCTTTCACCTTGCCGTTGTAAAAAATCCTGTAGCATTAAAGATAATTCTCTTGTCCGTTTTCTGCTTGAGCAAAATACTATAAGAGGGCGCTGCTCTTCCATAATACTTGCAATCAAGGCCTTTGATTTTGCACACGCCCACTTTACATAATAGTGTATGTTTTGCCTATCACTTTCACTCCTAATTATATGCGCCTCACCGTCAAACAAAACCTCTGAAACCCTATCTAATACCTCGGGGGATGCAGTTGCTGTAAAAGCGGTAACTACTGGAACTTGTAAGCGTTTTAAGAGATTCCCGAGTGTAAGATAGGCTGGCCTAAAGGTGTCTCCCCATTCAGAAACACAGTGTGCCTCATCAATTGCAATGTGAGATATGTTGCATGTTTTTAATTGTTCTATTAGAGCTTCGTTTTGTAATACTTCTGGGTTTGCAAGAATAAATCGTGCACCATTTTTTATTTTTTCAAAATTGCTTTTTCGCTCCTCTATCGATTGCCCACCCCTAAACACTACAACCTCTTGCCCTCCTTCTTTCATCCTTCTTTCTTGGTCACTCATGAGAGCCAAAAGAGGGTAGAGAATTAAGGTAGGGCCAGGTAAAAACAGGGCGGGTACCATAAAGCAAAGGGACTTTCCCGCTCCCGTTGGGAGTAATACAATTTGATTTCCCCTCTCACCATTTTTTTCGGCATCAAAAATATTTTCCACAACCATTCTCTGCCACGGGTAAAGATACTTTATGCCATAGACTCGTTCAGTTTCAGTTAAAATAGGGTCAGGGTCTGATTCTGTTTGCTCCTGTTGGTCTCTAAGGCTTTGCGGAAGCTCAACCGTTTGCAAAACTTGCTCGTATTCTTCAAAGTCATATTCATAGGTAAACACTAATACCCTCCATATATATATTATTATAGTATTTTTTTTGTAAAATTCTTTAAAAAAAATGCAAAATTCGTAAAAAATGAGCCATTTGGCACATATACAAACTAAA
>CAYJLT010000134.1:0-3439 GCA_964371295.1 uncultured Treponemataceae bacterium | reverse complement strand
TAAACATATCTTCTTTTACTACACGTTGTGAAATGAGAATAGCATCTTCATAGTTATACCCATTCCATGGAACGAATCCAACAAGGATATTTCTACCAAGTGCTAACTCACCTTGATATGTTGCAGGCCCATCAGCAAGAACTCCGCCTGCCTCTATTTTTTGACCTAGCTTTACAACAGGCCGTTGGTGATAACAGGTATCTTGGTTTGTACGTTGATATTTTAAAAGTGGATATACATCTTCTAGTCCATCTTTTTTTGCCTTTACTCGAACTTCATCAGATGTTATATGAGTAACGGTACCTTCTCTTGTTGCTTTTACTAAAACCCCAGAGTCATATGCGCACTTTGCTTCCATACCTGTACCAACTCGTGGTGGTTCTGGGAATAATAGCGGAACAGCTTGGCGCTGCATGTTACAACCCATGAGGGCACGGTTTGCATCGTCGTGTTCCAAAAATGGAATAAGTGATGCAGAAACAGAAATAATCTGCTTAGGAGAAACGTCCATGTACTGAACATCTTGAGGGTCTCTTGAAGCATAGTCTCCATAACGACGACTAGCAATTTGGTCCGATTTAAAAGAACCATCGTCCTTCATATCTACAGATACCTGCCCAATAAAATATCGATCTTCATCCATAGCTGAAAGGTAGTCTACTTGCTCAGTAGCCTTTCCTTTTTCGATTTTTCTGTATGGTGCTTCCAAAAAGCCGTATTCGTTTACGCGAGTATAAATTGCTAGTGACACAATAAGACCAATATTTGGTCCTTCAGGTGTTTCGATAGGACACATACGGCCGTAGTGGGTATAGTGAACATCACGAACTTCAAAACCAGCTCTATCTCTTGACAAACCACCAGGACCTAACGCATTAAGACGTCTTTTATGGGTTAATTCTGCAAGAGGATTAACTTGATCCATAAACTGTGATAACTGACTTGAACCAAAAAATTCTTTAATTGAAGCAACAATAGGTTTAATTGAAACTAAATCCTGTGGTTTCATAGTTTCTGTTTCTTTTAAACTCATTCTTTCTTTTGCAATTCGCTCCATTCTACTGAATGCAGTTTTTAGTTGATTTGTCATCAACTCACCTACTGAACGAACGCGTCTATTTCCCATGTGGTCAATATCATCTAAACTTTCGTCACCGATGTACACCTTGATAAGGTGTTTCATTGTTGCAATAATATCATCATTTACAAGTGTATGTTCTGTAATCGGTACATCTACACCAAATTTTTTATTAAGTTTGTAGCGCCCAACTCTACCAAGGTCATAGCGTCTGCTTGAGAAAAACATACTGTGTAAGTCTTTTTCTGCTGACTCAAGCGTAATAGGCTCACCTGGCATGAGCACTTGATAAACTGCAGAAAGAGAATCTTCCATAGTTGGCTCGTCAGACTCAGAACCTTCCTGTGTATACCTAATTGATTCTCTTTCAAAACAGTTAATAATCATCTGTGAGTTCAATGAGTTTTCGTTTTCAAAATCGATTAATGATAGTTTTTTTATTTCAGGATGTAAAAAAAGCTCATCAATGCTATGTGGTTGCATTTTTTCACCAGCTGAAAAAACTTTTTTTTCTCCACCGTTTTCTACATCTTTAATAAATACGGCTTTTGCAAGAACTCTACCAATTAGCGAATCTCTACATTCTCGCGTATCTGTAATTTTTATTGAAGAAGTGGTATAAAATGCGTTTATGATATCTTCACGACTAGAAATACCCAATGCTCTTAAAAAGATAGTCCCTAAGATTCTCTTTTTTCTGTCTATTTTAGCATAAACAAGCTCTTTCTTTTGGTCTACTTCAAATTCAAGCCAACTACCTCTGTACGGAATAATTTTACTTGAAAAAGCTCCTTTTTCATGGTTAAATACAACACCGGGAGATCGGTGTATTTGTGATACAACAACACGCTCTGCTCCATTTATTATAAATGTTCCACGTGAAGTCATTAATGGGATATCTCCCATGTAAATATCTTTTTGGCGAATTTCGCCTGTATGTTGAAATACTAAGTTTATTCGAGCTTTTAGCGGAACAGAATATGTTAATCCGCGTTGCTTACACTCAAGCTCTGAAAACTTAACACTGCTTTCATCGAGTTCATAATATTCATATTCAAGAATCATGTCACCATTTGGACTCTCGATAGGGAAAATTGTTTGAAAAACTTCTTCAAGCCCCTGTCTCGTTAAAGGCGCCTTTTGTAGCTTTAATTCTTTTTGTAAGAAATTTTCATAAGATTGAAGTTGAATATCGATTAGGTCAGGCAACTCCATAAAGTTGCGAATGTTTTTTCCTATGTATTGACGATTAACGGTTCGCTCTTTTGTAGCCATACATACCTCATTTTGTTTTTCATATAAACATACCACAACTTCCTAAAATCTTTTGAAAATTTCAGGAAGTTATGGTAAAACCAACTTGAGTTCATTAAATTAGTGCAAAAATTATGAAATCTTAACAACACCACCTGCTGTTTCGATTGTTTCTTTAATTTTTGCTGCTTCGTCTTTAGAAACACCTTCTTTAAGAGTTTTAGGAGCTCCTTCAACAAGGTCTTTTGCTTCTTTAAGCCCAAGTCCAGTAACTTCACGAGCGGCTTTGATAACTGCAATTTTCTTTGCAGGATCTGCACTTTCAAGTGATACAGTGAATTCTGTTTGTTCATCTCCACCATCACCACCAGCAGCTCCGCCTGCGCCACCACCTGCAACCATCACTGGAGCAGCGGCTGTTACACCGAATTTTTCTTCCATAGCTTTTACAAGCTCAGAAGCCTCAAGTACTGTCATTGATGCGATTGCATCTAAAATTTGATCTGTTGTTAATGCTGCCATTATTATCTTCTCCTTAATTAAGAATTATTTTTTACGGACAGGACGACAGCAACGAAGCCTGACTCGTATTTTCAATTTTATTCTGCGCTTTTTATTCAGCTGCAGGTGCTTCCGGAGCTGCCTCTACAGGAGCTTCAGATACTTCTTCTTTTGGTTCTTCTGCAACAGCAGGAGATTCCTCTACTTTTGGTTCTTCAACAGCAGGAGCTGGCGCCCCACCTGATGCTTGCAATTTGTCCACATAAGCTTGTAATGTAGCTGCAAGTTTTTGAACAGGAGCGTTGATTGTAGAAGCAATCATAGCCACAAGCTGTTTTTTGCCTGGAAGTTTTGAGAATGCTTCAATTTTTGCTGCATCATATACTTCTTTTTCAAGCAAAGCACCTTTAATTTCTAATACAGGTGCTTCTTTTTTGAAATCAAAAAGAACTTTAGCAACCTCATTAGCATCTTCAGTTCCAAGAACAAGAGCTGTAGGGCCTTTCAAATAATCTGCAACATTGTCGATTTTCATTTCTTCAAATGCTACTCGTGCATAATTATTTTTCACAACCTTCAATACAGCTTTTTTTGCAGTTAATTGTT
>CAYJLT010000133.1:0-3457 GCA_964371295.1 uncultured Treponemataceae bacterium | reverse complement strand
TCTTGCAGTTGTATTGTCTATTGCAGTGTATAAACTACCTTCACTACAGAGGTTTAAAAAGCTCTAACCAGGGAAATCAATTTTCATCCAAAAGTGTCTTTTTTATAGCCGCTGATATACAGGATTAAACAGGATAAAGGTATTTTACCCTTTACACCACACAAAAAACATCCTTTACATCCTATTCATCTGTGGCTAAATATGCTTATTTTTCAATCTTGTTCAGACTACTATAGTATTTATTAAAAGTGACTTTCTAGAACATTTGAGGCCATAACTTGACACTTATGCAAAAAAATGCTATATTTACTACATACTAATCTTTATGGGGAGGCTCTCAAATGGCTGGAGCAAGTAAGAACTCACGTACATCGATTACTACACATAAATTTAACTGTAGTTGCGGTGGTGACGTTATAATGAAAACATTGTTTGAAAATGGTAAGCTAAAAAATGTTGCTGAATGTGCAGCATGCAAACGAGTTGAACGTCGACCAAAGGATTTCAAATAATTTGATTTTCTTTACGTTATGATAAAGGACTGCTACTAGGCAGTCTTTTTTTTATGTCTATTCGAGGGTGCGCTCAATACTTGTGCACACTGTATTAAGAGCCTCAAAGAGCGTCTTTGTTTTTGGTATACTATCTAAGAATAATTGACCGTAGCGTTTTTGTACCAAACGTTTATCTAAAACCGTTACAGCTCCCTTGTCTTCTGTGTGGCGCACCAACCTTCCAAACCCTTGTCTAAAGGTAATAACTGCTCCTGGTAGGCTTAATTCCATAAATGATGAGCCACCTGCTTTTTCTATAGCTTCACTTCGTGCTGCAAACACAGGGTCTGTAGGAACTGCAAAGGGCAGCTTAACTAAGATAACATGAGACAGGCTTTCACCTGGTACATCTACACCTTCCCAAAAAGAATCGGTTGCAAAAAGCACACTATCAACATCACTTTTAAAGGTTTCAAGTAAACGAAATCGGTCATCATCGCCTTGTTTTAATACGGTAATACCATCAAGAGCTAAAGTATGCCTCGCATAATCACAAGATGAGCGAAGGGAATCGTAAGAAGTAAATAGTACTAAGGCCTTACCGTTAGAAGATCTAATGAGCTTTACAATTGCTTCTTCAATAGTTTGTTGAAACAATTGTTCGTGCGGAAAGGGAATATCAGTTGGAATAGAAAAAAGCACATTTTGCTCATAATGAAAGGGAGAAGCAAACTCGCCTTTTAATACCCTATCGTCTTCTACAAGATTTATACCAGAGCGTTTTAACCAAAAATCAAAGCTGCTTGCAGTAGTAAGTGTTGCGGACACGCAAACCACCGTTTTTAATGGCTCAAAAACACCAATTTTCATAAGTGGTGCTATATCCAATGGTGTTTGCACTAAGCGAGGATAAGTTTCCCTGTTTCCACCGCCTGCCTTTTCAAGCCAAAACACCGTTTGATCTTTTTCTTGCCATTTATCATAATTGCGACACATGGTAGCTATGCTATCTAAGCGGCTTAATACCGCTTTTGTTTCCCATACAATGGGCACCGACTGGTCGTCTTCGTCAATTTCATCTATAAGGTCTCTAATGGTTGCACAAAGGGTAGTAATGGTCTTTCTAAGTGTAGATACGGATGAAAAAAATCCTCCCGCAAAGTGTGATGTGTCTTCTTTGAGCCTCCATGTATACGAATTATCTAAAAGTTGCAGTGCAAGAGTTTCAGTTTTTTCTAAGGCAGATTTTACTTCTTGAATTTCTTGAATTGCTTGGCTAGCCAATTCGCCCTTATTAGAAAGAAGTTCGAGGGTAAAAAGGTGACCTGCAGTAGCGTTTTTGTGTTTTCTATAGAGTCGGTTTAATTGTTTTGTAAAGGTAAAGCGAGTTAAGCTTTCTGAAAAAAAGCTTGTAGCAGCATCTTCTATTCCATGGGCTTCATCAAATACTAAGCGCTGGTATGGGGGAAGTACGGCAGTGTCATCAAATCCAACTCCTAATCGCATTTCAATATCTGCAAATAAAAGATGATGATTTACAATTAGAATATGAGCATCTGCTGCTTCTTTTCTAACCTTCATTACAAAACACTGTTCATAATACTTACATCGCTGTCCCATGCAAGCATCGCTTTCGGAATTTATTTTTGTCCAAAGGCTCATATTTGGCATAAATGAAAGGTCTGAATTACTCCCATTTTGTGTCGTTGCAAGCCACTTGGAAATAATTTCTAGCTCTTCGTTTTCTTCGGTAAATAAATCTTTTTGATTTTTTGTGTCGTTAAAGCGCCTAAGGCAAACATAGTTTTGTCTACCCTTTACAAGCACCGCTTTTACATCTTTGTCTAGTACCTTTTTTGCAAGCGGTATGTCTTTTTCATAGAGCTGTTGTTGGAGATTAATGGTACCGGTAGAAATAACAACGCGCTCTTTATTTTGAAATGCCCAAAGCATTGAGGGAATGAGGTAGGCAAAAGATTTTCCAACACCTGTTCCTGCTTCAAAGGCAGTGATTTTATCGTCATTAAATGCTGTGCAGATTTTTTCAAGTAAGTGTACTTGTGTTGGACGCTCTTCAAAAGAGTCAAACATATGTTCAAGGGGGCCGCCACTTGAAATATACTTACTCACTTCAGCAGGGTCGAGCTTTATTATTTCATCTTCATCAATACTCATATCGTCTGTAAACATAAAGCTCTCCGGATAATAAAAAAGGCTGATTCGTTTGAATCAGCCTTACATCTCCTAGGGGAATTGAACCCCTGTTGCCGGGATGAAAACCCGGTGTCCTAACCACTAGACGAAGGAGACTAGTTATTAACTTTATAGAATATATCAAATTACACAAAAAGTGTCAATGGGTTTTGAATTTAAAATAGCAAATTTATGCAATTTTTGTATAACAACAAGTATATTACTTTACAAACAATTCCACTGGTATTTTTACCACTACTTTTTTTACAAAACCACCATTTCCAATTTTTGGCATGTGTAAGTCTTGGGGAAAGAGAAGCGTAAAATCGCCTGCATTAAGTGTTATTAAGAAGTTTTCACCTTCAAAAAAAGCAATATCTTTTTCTTCATTGTATGCTTCAGTTGAACTTCCATCATATGCAATACCTATTTGCTCCACACCTTCTACAATGTACTGTAAATCGATATACTTTTTATGGTTTTCTAATTTGCCTTCTGCTTCGCACACTGTTGTGTACTCTTGCACTAAGGCAAAAATTCCATTACTTAAATCATACTTACCTTCTTCTTTTGAAGGGGCACTATGTAAAAAATCTACAACTTCAGTCATTTCCTTTGGGAAGTTGTAACACGCTACATTTTTAATGTTATCTAAAATCATATTTTTCTCCTGTATACTCAAAAATAATGTATAGAGGCTATTCATACTTCTACACTCATTTTTTTGTACATATTTAAAGATTATCACACTTTACTTAAAATTGCAAGTT
>CAYJLT010000132.1:0-3602 GCA_964371295.1 uncultured Treponemataceae bacterium | reverse complement strand
AATGCAAAGTGGTCTTGTTTTAAAACTGCCATTCTTTCACCAGTTGAAATAATAACTTGTCCTGAATCGTGTTCAAGTTCACCCGAAAGCACCTTTAAGAATGTAGACTTACCTGCCCCATTCGCGCCAATTATTCCATAACAGTTCCCTGGCGTAAACTTTAAGTTTACATCCTTAAAAAGAACCCTTTCACCAAATTTTAAACTTACGTCACTAACTGTAACCATATATACTTATCTCCAAAAATTATAATAATTGCATTTAGCAGTATCTAACAAGGATGTCAGGAAATGCTACTTTATTCTATTTTGCGAAATTACTTCTTTCCAAAAAAGCCTTTAATTTTTGCAAACATGCCTTTTTTTGCTGGGGCTGCTACTGCTTTTTCTACCTTAGCACCATGACCCTTATTATTTTCATAATTTTTGCTCTTGTTGTCATAAGGCTTTTTATAGCCGCCCTTTTTCTTTTTCATGCCTTGCTGGTGACCTGAATGCCCAGAGTGTTGCCCTTGCTTAGAAGACTTTTTGCCTTCAGCACCTTGGCTTGTCCCATACTTTTCTTTATAAAATGCCATTCTCTCATCAAATGAAAGGTTTGAAATATCCTTATCGGTTTCAAAGCTTCTCTCTCGCCTGTTATCGCTCTTGCTTCCGTGATGATTCTTTTTACTTTTATATTTTGCGTCTTTTGAGTATGTTGGTTTTTCGCCTCTGTTTCCCCTATTGTCTCTGCCCTGACTATTTCTGTCTCGACTACTTCTTGCGTTTCTATCTCGACTGTCTCTTGCTCCCCTTCTATCGTCTCTTCTTCCACGAGAATCGCCTTTTTCATCGCCTTCAAAGTAATTATCTGTTTTAATGTATTGCCCCGCACTTTTATCTTCAATGAACATGTCTTCGCCTGGCATAGTAGCTGGAATTGGCTTTTCAATGTATCGCTCAATTGCAGGAAGATTATACACGTCTTGTTCTGAGCAGAATGTGTACGCCTTACCTGACTTTCCGGCGCGTGCAGTTCGTCCAATTCTATGCACATAGTTTTCGGCTTCATTCGGAAGATCATAGTTTACGACAAGCTCTAAATCATCAACATCAATTCCTCGCGCTGCTACATCAGTTGCAACGAGACACTTGAGCGTTCTATTTTTAAACGCTGTCATAACTTGTAAACGTTTAGATTGAGGTAAATCCCCAATTATAAACTCACAAGTATAGCCATTAATCTTTAAGCGTTTCGCAACAACTTCGCAACTTCTCTTTGTATTACAAAAGATAATAGTGCTGTCACTTTTTCCGCTTTGTAATATGCCTAACAAAAGTTTCATTTTTTCATCACTTGAAACATGAAAGAGCACCTGATCTATTTCATCAACAGTAATGTTGTCAGCTTCTATAGTGATTTCGTGAGCATTATCGGTGTATTCCCATGCAAGGTTTTTTACGTAGGTATTCAATGTAGCACTAAAAAGCATGGTACTTCGTTCTTTGTGATTGGGTAATACTTTTATAAGACGACGAAGATCGGGGTAAAAGCCCATGTCAAACATCCGGTCCGCCTCATCCAATACCAAAAAGCCTACCTGAGTTAAATCCATTACGGTTGACTCTTGTAAATCCAAGACACGCCCTGGAGTTCCAATCATAATATCAACACCCTTTTTTAAAAGGCTTGTTTGCTTTTCATAGCCTACACCACCATAAAAGCTCGCTGCTTTTAATTTTGTTCCAGATAACAAAATCTTCGCTTCTTGTTCAACTTGAACAGCGAGTTCCCTCGTTGGGACCATTATAAGGGCTTTTTTTCCATGTTCATTGGTAAGTATTTGCTGAATAACGGTAGTTAAAAAAGCGGCGGTTTTTCCAGTTCCTGTTTGAGACTGGACATACAAATCACGCCCATCAAGGGCCTGAACCAACACCTGTTCTTGTACAGGCGTGCAGGTTTCATACCCTGCTTTTGCAAGACCTGCCATTAGCTCGGCATGCAAATTCAATTCACTAAAATTCATGTTCTCTCTTTTGCGATACATAATCGCGAAATGCAATAAAAAAATTATCGCGTTAATTAAGATTGGGATTTTTGCCTACTGCTATTCGACATAAACATGGCCTACTGCTATTCGGCCGCCCCATATTAAAGAAAATTACTACGGGAATAGTATCATGTTTGAAAAAAATAATCAAGCAAAGCACTTGGGCGAGTCGATGTACAACCCAATTGTAAACAAAGGTCTCCATACTGAAGACCTTTAAATTGAGTATATTATAAAATGTTCTAAATGTTCCTAACCATTATCTTTTGACATTGCTTCTTCTTTTTTTGCTTCGCTTTTATCTTTAATATCTGCAATACCAATAAAAATTGCAATTAAGCCAACAAAAGCTGCAAAACATGGAGCAAAGCCCTTAAGAAACAATACAATTTCTGGACCCCAATTCAGAACAGAAGGCAGTACAGCTACTACTGTAAATCCGCATAATAATAACCCAACTATTAATGAAACCATATATATCTCCTATAACTCATAAATTTTACCACACTTTATATATCTAGTCAAGGCAAAAAAAATTTGCTATACTGACGAAATGAATCGATCTCTATTAATACAGGCGGCAAAAATTAGCACTCCTGTTTTTTTTGGCTATATTGCAATTGGCATTCCTTTTGGACTCATGCTCGTTGATGCGGGCTACCCTTGGTGGATGTCGCCGCTTATGTCAATTGTAATGTATGCAGGAGCTGGCCAATATGCAGCCGTGGGACTTTTTGCTGCGGGAGCTGATATATCTACCGTTATTCTCACAATGCTTGCAATAAATATTCGCCATATTGTATATGGACTTTCTTTGATAGAAAAGTTTAAGGGTATTGGTGCGTGGAAACAATACATTGCCTTTGCACTAACGGACGAAACCTACGTGCTTTTGACAAACTGCCCTATTCCGCCACATGCACCGCCTGGCCCTTTTTATGGAACCATTGCTGTTTTAAATCATTGTTATTGGATTTTTGGAGGTCTTATAGGGGCTGTTGCTGGAATGCTCATTCCGTTTTCATTTGAAGGTGTTGACTTTGCACTTACCTCTCTTTTTATTGTGCTTCTTATTGACCAGCTACGCTCTACAAAAAATCCA
Organism: uncultured Treponemataceae bacterium; assembly: GCA_964371295.1. Classification (GTDB taxonomy): domain Bacteria; phylum Spirochaetota; class Spirochaetia; order Treponematales; family Treponemataceae; genus CAYJFX01. The sequence continues at coordinate 465 of CAYJLT010000132.1, read as the reverse complement.
CTTCCGCCAATTATTGGTGGAGCCTGTGCTCTTATTGCCCTTTTTATTATAGGAGCGGGAAACATGCTTATTGCAGGCATTGCCTTTGGTATTGCTGTGTTAGTGCTTATGCGAAAGCCGATTGAAAAACGCCAAAGGGAGGAAACACATGGCAAGTGAACCATTATCAATTACACAAGCCCTCATAAGTATTCCAGTTATGGCAGTAATAATATTTTTACTTAGGTATTTTCCCTTTGCTTTTTTTTCAAAACGCACACCACCACCGCTTTTTAACTATGTAGGGAAATATCTTCCTCCAATGGTTATGGCAATTCTTATTGTGTATAGTTTACAAGCAATTGATTTTTCGACAAAGCCCTATGGTTTGGCACATCTTGCCGGGTGTTTGTTTACAGTTGTTGTACATTTGTGGAAAAAAAATGCCATGATTAGCATATTTGGTGGTACAATAGTATATATGGT
>CAYJLT010000131.1:0-3703 GCA_964371295.1 uncultured Treponemataceae bacterium | reverse complement strand
TCCATTTGAAGGATATATTTTTCACTCATAAAAACCTGCTTTCGCAAAAATAATAATATACTGAAATTAAAAGAGTAACAAACCATGCCCTACATACTGTAGGACATGGTAGTAATGGTAATAATAGTAACCTACTATTAAAATTATTCAGTTACTGGTGCAAATGGAACAACGAAACATTGTGGAAGAACTGCTGCATCTTGTAGAGGAGGTTCGTTTTGTGTTTCTGTTGCAGGTCCAATTCCTGCTTTTGTTGTGAAGCCTGAAGGAAGCATACCATCATTCATAGCTGTTGCGTATACTAATTCGAAAGCTGTGTCAGATTGTCCAACTGAGTCTTGAAGAACAGTTGCTAACATTTGGTTTTTTTGAACTGATGCGTAACCAGTAGCTGTTTTGTCAATACCAATTACAGGAACTCTTAATACTGTTCCGTCACCATCAACATCTCTAGTAATGTCTGAAGGATCATCAACATATTGTTTTGAAAGAAGTGATTCAATTGCACCTAATGCCATGTCATCATTTTGACCAATTACAGCATTGAATTCGCCATCAAAAGCTGCTTGCCATGCGTCTACTTTTTGTTGTGCTTCTGCTGCACCCCAGTTAGCAGTATCTTCTGCAACAAAGTTTAATGTGTAACCATTAGCTGCCATTCCAGCAACAAAGCCATTGCGTCGTGCAATTTGTGCTGGGTGTCCGAGTTGTCCGTTTAAGTAAAGAACATTTACTTCTTTTCCAGGTGCTTTTGATGGATTTTCATCAAAATAGTTTGCTAAGATATCAGCTTGAATGTTACCTGCAATAGTTTCAGGTGATGATGCGAAATAGAAAGTAGGTCCTACTTTAAGTGCATCAACAGTTGGTGCAATGTTTGAGAAAGCAGCTGATCCACCAACTCTTTCAATTGCTTCTGCCATTTGTTCTGTAGCATTAGAATCTTGAGGAATAATTACAAAGTACTTATACCCTTGGCTTAACAATGTGTTTAATTGATCAAGCTGAGTTGCAACATCGCCATTACCATCAAGCAATGTGTAGTCGATACCAGCAGCTTCTGCATTTTTTTCAAGATTGTCTGCATAATCTCGAACGAATGTTTCATTCAAGTTACGAATAAGAAATCCCATTTTCATTCCATCAGAGTCACTGGACCCACCAGCGAACACCATACCAATTGTCATCACTAGGATAACAAGAACCAATCCAAGTTTTTTCATATAAACTCCTTATTATCATGAGAGATCCTCTCATTTTTTAAACCGGAAACTCCGGATTTTTACTACTTCAAGAAAATATCTGTAACAGGAACAACGCCTTTTTTAATTATAATGTTTCCATATTTTACTGTTTCACCAGTTACAACCACAGCAAAGGCAGACTTAGACCTTTCATAAAAATCAAAACGACCAATTCGTGTTATTGCTGGAGCATCAGGATAGATATTTTTTATTGCACTCAAATATGAGTTTTCAACTGATATATCTAATTCATCGCCTTCAACGGGAGCCATCATAACAAGCGAATCTGAAGCATATGAATCTAAATTTATCAATCGCAAAATTCCATCCAAAAGTTGCGGGATTTTTATTCCATCCGCTCGAAGCACCGTAGTGTTGCATGTATCCCCGGGGTAAAATGCGTCAGCTAACACCAATTCGTCACCATGCCCCATGCGATGTAAAATAGAAATAAGTTCCGGGCTAATAACCGGTGAAACGTTAATTAACATATCTCAACTCCGATACCATATTATGCATGTAAACGATTACATTTTTGTGTAATCGTTTACATCTATTAAATATTGTCGCATGAGTTTTTCAATTTGTCAAGAAAAATTTTTCACTTTTTTAAAAATATTTTGCTTGTACAAATATAAAATTCAACATATAATAAATATATATTCTTTTTTGGGAGTTTATCTATGCATATAACAGCCCTTTGCCTATCAACAACTTTACAACGAACTGCGAATTTCACAGCAGTTCTTGACGGCGAGGTAAACCGCTCAACACACTTTAGGCTCGATGCTTCAGGAAAGGCGGTAAATGTTGTACGCGTCTTAAACCAACTAAAAGAATCATGCTCAAGCGTTATTTGTCCCGTAGGAAAAGAAAATGCTGATATTTTTTTAAATCTTTCTAAGCTAGATAAATTACTTGTAAAACCAATTACCATTCCAGGCTTTACAAGAGAATGTGTAACTATTATTGAATCAGATACTAAGACCGTTACAGAGCTTGTTATGGATGAGCCTGTTTTATATGACAAAGAATCATTAAATGAAATAGCACAAGCAGAAAAAAATATGCTTGAAACACTTAGTGAATCATTTAATGCCTCTCAAGCACTCGTTTTTGCTGGTAGCCGACCCAAAATTTGGTCAGAAAACTTAAATGTTGTTATTTGTAAAGAAGCAGTAGAAAAAGGACTTGTGGTTCTAGTAGACTTTTGGGGCAAGGATTTATTAGAAGTGCTCTCGGTATGCACTCCAGAAATTATTAAAATTAACGCAAAGGAATTTTGTTCAACCTTTGACCTAGAACACGAAAACAATGATAGCGCACTGTTAGAGGCCATTTGTAAAAAAAGCGAAGAACTTCAAAACTGCATAGTTATTACAAGAGGAAAGGATTCAACCCTAGCTTCATACAAAGGAAGGGGATATACTCAAGAAATTGAAAAGGTAAGCCTTGTTAACTCAATTGGTTGCGGGGATTCATTTTCTGCAGGATTTTTATACGAATACCTTATAGATAAAATAAATGGAAAAGACATTGATATCCAAAAAGCATTGAAAAAAGGCACTTGGTGTGCCGCTAGAAATGCCGAAGTAGAAAAGGTTGGATCTATTTTTTGAGAAGATAAATCCGCAAGAATTACGCAGATTAATATGATCAATATCTTATCAAGCCATTATGATTTTATCACAACTTAAAAATTATAAATCAAAAGTTATTTTCTAAAGTGTGTTTTAAAATTTCTAATATGTAAACTATAAAGCGCATCCTCTAAAGTCTTCTATTTTAGAATAGCCTTTTCGAGTCATATAATCTTTTAGCCCCGCAATAATATCAATCATGCAAGTAGGGTTTGCGAAGGTGGCTGTTCCCACTTGTAGGGCGCTTGCTCCGGCCATAATAAACTCAACGGCATCTTGCCATTTTTCTATTCCACCAAGCGCCACAACGGGTATTTGCTCTTTTAGTGAAAGTTTTGCAAATGAAGCGCACACGTCGTATACCATTCTAAGTGCAATTGGGCGGATGGCAGGCCCTGAAAGACCCGCTTTTATATTTGCAAAAACGGGCTTGCCTTTTTCAATATCGATAGACATGGCTTGAAAGGTGTTTACCATACTTATAGCATTTGCACCCGCTTCCCTCACCGCATGAGCAATGGACACAATGTCGGCAGCATTTGGGCTGAGTTTTACCATGAGTGGTATACTCGTTACTTCCCTCACTTTCGCGGTTACCTCAGATGCAGCATCGCAGTCTAAGCCAAAGGCCATTCCCCCTGCTTTTACATTTGGGCAGCTTATATTAAGCTCAATCATTTCTATTTTTTTTCCATTTTTAGTGGAAGCATTGTTAAGAAGCTTTGCGCCTTCAACATATGTTTCTATAGAAGAACCCGATAAGTTTACAACAGTCACAGGTTTAAAACTCATCATTGTTTCAAGTTCGTGTTCAATAAA
>CAYJLT010000130.1:0-3728 GCA_964371295.1 uncultured Treponemataceae bacterium | reverse complement strand
AAAAAGCGCACAAACTGTGCGCTTCTTTCATATTGCGTATATTAATCTAGTGAGTAGCTCCAATGTCTACATCATCTTCCTAATTGTAAGATAAACGGTAAAATCGTCATGATATGTTTTGCCATAATTATCAATAAAGTTCTCTTCGGTATCGGAATCACCTTGTGCCAATGATTTAGAAATAGTGTCAACTAAATTTAGGTCATAACTGACTCGTATTCCAGCAAAGAAGCCTTGCATAATTCTTACCTCTTGACCAACAGAAAATGACAGGTCTAGGTTTACTGAGCCCGCAAACCCTTGATATTCGCTTCCCAAAATATCTTCAGTGTACCCGTACAAAAAGGGGAATGAAATTTTAGGACCTATTGTTGCATATGTGGTCATATAATCAAAGAGTAAAGAATCGAGGGGGTATGAAAACTGAGCCCTGAAATTGATAGGCAGAGTGAGCTCAAATCTTTGAAAATTTGTGCTATTTTCTACAGAAGCATTTTTGTGGGCAGTAAACTGCTGTGAGTAGCGTAAGCCTAGTCCAAATTCTGTTGCTAAAAATGGTGTAATCTCCAGGAGAATTATTCCCTGTCCTTGAACATTAAATATAGCTTCTTTATAGCTCTTTATTCCAAAATCTCCATTTTGCAACGCCACAGCTTTTTGAACCGTAGCGAAAGAGGACCTTAACACAGGCGTTCCTGCACCTAATTGCCCTGAAAAAGATACATCAACTGAGTATATATTAACAGCAAATAAAATAATGCCTAAAAAAATAAAAGCAGGTTTTTTCACAAAAGTCGTCCTAAATAAATCATATTTCAAGATTAATTGTACTATCTAATAAATAATTTGTCTAGTATTATAAAGTTTCTTTTTAATAAAAAAAATTAATATATATGTATAAATATTCAAAAAAATGTAAATTTTTAAATATAATTACTTGATTATTACTCTTTCTTTTTGTATACTAAAGAAGTTAATATATATTAAATAAAAAAGAAGGATGTATGTATGAAAAAGATTATCGTTTTACTGGTTTTAATGCTTTCAGTTGGTATTGTATTTGCAGGTGGAGCAAGTGATGATGGAAAATTAAAAATTGGTGTTCTTCAGCTTATCGAACACGTAGCGCTTGACTCAGCGTATGAAGGCTTTGTGGATGGCTTAGCTGAAGCAGGTTATGTAGATGGTGAAAACATTTCAATTGATTATCAAAATGCACAAGGGGAACAAGCAAACTGTGTTACCATTGCACAAAAGTTTGTCAATGATGATGTTGACCTTATTTTGGCAATTGCAACTCCTGCCGCTCAAGCAGCTGCAAACTTAACAGATTCAATTCCTATTTTAGTAACTGCTGTAACAGATCCTGAGTCTGCTATGCTTGTAGAATCAAATGAAATGCCAGGTAGAAACGTATCTGGAACTTCTGACTTAACACCAGTTGCCGCTCAAATGGATTTATTGGTAGACTTAATACCGAGTGCACAAACTGTTGGGTTATTATACACTTCTAGTGAACAAAATTCGATTTTCCAAATTGATCTTGCAAAAAAAGCATTAGATTCTCTAGGTTTAGACTACATTGAAGCTACAGTATCAAACTCAAATGAAATTCAACAAGTTACACAAAGCTTAGTTGGAAAAGTTGATGCAATTTATAGCCCAACCGATAACCTTATTGCAGCCGGTATGGCAACAGTTGGTATGGTTGCAATGGAAGCTGGAATCCCAGTAATTTGCGGAGAAGAAGGTATGGTTATGACTGGTGGTCTTGCAACATATGGAATTAACTATTATAATCTTGGAATGCAAACAGGTGCACAAGCAGTTAGAATCCTAAAAGATGGAGCTAATCCTGCTGAAATGCCTATTGAGTACCTTTCATCTGGTGAACTTGTAATTAATGAAGATTTTGCGAACGCAATTGGGTTTGCTATCCCTTCTGACCTCTAATAGTTTCTGAGAATGTATTTATGGTGCTTATAGGCTTGCCCTATAAGCATTATGTTTTTTATAAGGATTTTGTATGGGATTTTTACTGGCAGTTGAAGGAGCGGCCTCACAGGGTGTGCTTTGGGGTATAATGACCCTTGGTGTTTTTATTACATTTCGTCTTTTAGACTTTCCAGACCTAACTGTTGATGGAAGTTTTGCGCTTGGTGGAGCCGTATCTGCTGTAATGATTGCATCTGGAATAAACCCTCTATTATCACTGTTAGTTGCATTTATTGCAGGTGGACTTGCAGGGATTGTTACAGGGCTTTTAAACACAAAACTTAAAATACCAGGAATTCTGGCAGGTATTTTGAGCATGATTGGTTTATATTCAATTAATATACGTGTTATGGGAAAAGCAAACATTCCGCTCTTAGGTATAGAAACTCTCATGACACAGCTCTCTGATCTTTTTGGTTTTGACAGAACTCTTTCTTCGTTAATAATAGGTGTTATTATTTCAATTATTACAATTTGCCTTTTATATTGGTTTTTTGGTACTGAAATTGGATGTTCAATTCGTGCAACTGGTAGTAACCCTAACATGGTTCGTGCGCAGGGAATAGATACTGACAGTATGAAACTTATTGGGCTTTCGCTGTCAAATGCTCTTGTAGCACTTTCCGGCGGTTTAGTTGCACAAAGCCAAGGGTATGCTGATGTTGGAATGGGCACAGGAACTATTGTTGTTGGTCTTGCTTCTATAATTATTGGGGAAGTTCTTTTTGGAAAACGTTTTTCTTTTGGGAGAATGCTTGCAAACTTAGTGTTAGGTTCTATTGTTTACAGAATAATAATAGCAATTGTATTACAGCTAGGATTAAAATCTACAGACTTAAAACTATTAACAGCTATCATTGTAGCACTAGCACTTTCAGTACCTGTTATTCAAGCTGCAATGCCTAGAAAAAAACCTTTAGCGTCAATAAATGAAAATGGGGGTACAAATGCTTAAGCTAACTAATATAACAAAAACATTTAACCCTGGAACTATAACAGAAAAGCATGCAATAAAAGGTATAGATTTACACTTAGAACCAGGCGATTTTGTAACAATTATTGGCGGAAATGGGGCTGGTAAATCTACACTTCTAAACTTAATTTCTGGAGTATACACAGTAGATTCTGGAGAAGTAATACTTGATGGCATTAATCTTACAAATAAAAAAGAGTTTAAGAGGGCAGAGTACTTAGGGCGAGTGTTTCAAGATCCAATGAAAGGTACTGCTGCAAATATGCAAATACAGGAAAATCTTGCCCTTGCGTATCGAAGAGGTAAAAAGCGTGGTTTTTCATGGGGAATAAGCCATGATGAAAAGGATATGTATAAAGAGCGCTTATCGCACCTAGATTTAGGCCTTGAAACACGTATGAGCTCAAAAGTAGGACTTTTATCAGGTGGTCAAAGACAGGCTCTCACATTATTAATGGCAACATTGAAACACCCCAAACTTTTGCTACTTGATGAGCACACTGCAGCCCTAGATCCCAAAACAGCAAAAAAAGTTTTAGATTTAACTGACGAGATTATTACACAAGAAAAGCTCACAGCCTTTATGGTCACTCACAATATGAGGCACGCTATTCAGTATGGAAACCGTCTTATTATGATGCACGAAGGGAAAATCATTTATGACGTTAAGGGCGACGAAAAGAAAAAGTTAGAAGTTGCAGATCTCCTTAAAAAGTTCGAAAGCGCAGGAGATGATGGCGCTGTAAATGATAGGATGATT
>CAYJLT010000129.1:0-3910 GCA_964371295.1 uncultured Treponemataceae bacterium | reverse complement strand
CACCTTTTTGGATCGCCTGGCAAAATAACGTATTCGCCAACGTCACCTGGTCGTAATTGTATGTGGTATTGAAGTCCAACTTCACCTGAATAGTTTTGCATAAAAGCCTCCTAGTCAATTAATAATTAACAATGAATATTTATTAGTTATACATCTCTAAAACCTCAGTCTTTAGAGAAGCTCAACTAATATTATAACACATGATTTTGAAATTGTGTATTTTTTTTAGTAGTCCTTGGTTAAGAGCTTTCATTTAAGGTTTTTTTTGATGGAAGTGCTGTCAATTGACCATAGAAAGAAAATACGCTAAGATTAATATGCATTCGCCGTAGGCGAAAATAATTATTAAGGAAATACAATGAAAAAGATTTTAATAGCATTACTTTTTTCGCTAGCTTTATGTATAGGATGTACATCAACACCAACAGAGCCAATTGCAATAACTGCAGCAGAGGGTTTAACAAACAGAGGAGATAAATGGACAGTCATTACAACCCCACCAGAATATGGTAGCGCAATTGTGTATAATATTACGTCTGAAAACTATTCTTATAACTTCTCACTGGGAAAACAAACAGTCAACGGTCAAACAATATATCCCTGCGTAATTATGGAACAAACAGGCGAAGTCTATGCAGAAGACCGATGGGATACCTATGAGTTCAATGTGGGTGGGGAACTTATCAGTCTCAAAGACCCTCTAGCTTATGCACTTGAAGGTGAGAAAAAAGGACTTGCAATTAGTGGACAAGTAACAGCAAGCGACATAGAAAAAATGGCACATGCAGCCTTCGTAGATGTAATGCTTTCAAATTATGACGACAGTAGTGTAAACATCATTAATACCCTACCCATAGAGTATCAAGCAGAACTTTTAAATCTATAATACGGGCGCCTCGGCTGTCTTCACAGCCGACCGCGCTCTTGCTTGTATCTTTTGCTTTAAACGGTCATGGCAAGCCATGACCCTACGTTGTGCAAAAGGATACCGCAGGCGATCCCTGGCGCGTTTCGTAGCGAGAACTATTGTCCCAACAATGCAGCTCCAATAACGCCAGCAGAATTGTTTAACGTTCCGCAGCAAATATATGGTAACTTTGTTGTAGGCCCCTTAAGACATTCTTTTTCAGCAATTGTTCTAAGTGGCTCTAAAAGCATTTCGCCTTCTTTACTTATTCCACCTGCAAGGGTAATAATTTGTGGCTGAAAAATACTTGTAGCATTTACAATAATAGCCCCTAAGGCTTCAAAGTACTTTTCCAATGTCAAAAGGGCTGCTTTATCACCTTTTTCTGCCGCTCTAAAAGCCGTACGCCCAGACACTCCATCTGCATTTCCTCCAGCTTCAGCCCACATAATCGAGTCTGGATACTTTTCCATGAACTCTAAACTTGTCGCTTTTAACCCCCTGGATGAAGCATACCTATCGCCGCAACCCTTTCTGCCACAAGAACAAAGCCTTCCCCCTAAATCAATAACCGTATGACCAATCTCCCCTGCAAGCCCGTTTTGCCCTCGAAATATTTTTGAATCCATAATAATGCCAGAACCAATACCTGTACCAATGGTAATTGAAATAAGGTCGGTGTACGCATTTAGGCTTGAGTCTTTTGGCTCATCTTTTCCAACACCTGCTTTAAACTCACCAAAGGCTGCAGCATTGGCATCATTTTCTACCAATACTTCGATACCAAGCTTTTTTTGGATATAGTCTTTTATAGGAACATCAAAAAAATTGAGATTTACTGCTTGCTCAACAACTCCCCGTCCAACATCAACAATTCCTGGAGTTCCAAGCCCCACATATGAAAAGTCACGTATTGTTAGATTTGCACTTGTAACTGATTCAAGTGCCGTAGCACAGCAATCGTCTAAAACTTCACTCCAAGGCCTAGACACATTTGATTTACATTCTGAAGATGCAATAATTTCATATTGCTCATTTATAACGGCAGTTTTAATTGCAGTTCCGCCTAAATCTATTCCTAAATACTTCATATATTAAAATTATGTGGTATAATATGGAGTATGTCAAGTAATAAAAATGGTATGTTAGAAATTTGTGTCGATTCATTAGAGTCTGCTATCGAGGCAGAAAAACATGGTGCAAAAAGAATTGAACTTTGCGCAAATCTTATTATTGGTGGAACAACTCCAACAAACGCTCTCATTGAAGCGGTAAAGAAAAACCTCTCAATTCCCTTTCATGTGCTCATCCGCCCAAGGTTCGGCGATTTTTTATATTCTGAAAATGAAGTCACCATCATGGAAAAAGAAATAGCACAGGCAGTTAAGCTTGGTGCAAACGGTATTGTCATCGGCTGCCTTACAAAAGATGGCTCGCTTGATGTGCCAGTAATGGAAAGGTTAATAACAAGTGGACGCTCTCAAAACAGCAATATTTCTATTACTCTCCACCGTGCATTTGATATGTGTAAAGATCCATTCAAAGCATTAGAAGAAGCTGAAACACTTGGCATTAATACCATACTTACCTCTGGTCAAAAAGAATCATGCTACGAAGGGCGAGAACTCCTTTCAAAACTGGTAAAAGAATGTAAGAATGTGCACATTATGGCAGGGGGCGGCTTAAAGCCAGAGTTAATGAAACCAATGCATACAGAAACAGGCATTGAATGCTTCCACCTTTCGTGTAAAAAGGTAATTGAAAGTGACATGGCATATCGTAATAGTGATGTTACCATGTCGTTTAAAGGCATTAGCGAATATGAGAAATGGGTTACCGATGGCAATTTAGTTGCACAGGCTAGAAGTGAACTGGATGGGATTTTTGGGTAGGATTTAGGCACCGAAACAGGGAATTGGTAAAAGTACATACTTTATGTCTATACTTTTTCATTACTTAATGCTAAAATATTAAGAGGAGGTTATTATGCCAACGCTAAGTGTTTTTTATGGAATTATTATTACAATGTACAAAGAAGCTGGTGGCAAGCATAACAAGCCTCATCTACATGCTGAATATCAAGGTAAAGATGCCGCAATTGATTTTAACGGAAATATAATTGAAGGTGCAATTCCAGGTAACAAGATGAAATTGATTCAGGCATGGATTGAAATACATAAAGAAGATTTAGAAGCAAACTGGAAATTACTTAGCGAAGGTAGAGAATATTTTAAAATAGAACCTCTCCGATAAAGGAAAAAATGTCAGTGCCAAAACTACAGAATGTTAAACCATTAGAAAATTACAAACTCCTACTCTCTTTTGAAAATTGTGAAGACAAAATTTTTGATGTAACCCCGTACATAGAAGGTGATTGGTTTGGAAAATTAAAAGACACGCAGTATTTTTCTACCGTCCGCGTATCGGGGAAAACTGTTGAATGGGAAGGTGGTCAAGACATTGCACCGCATGAATTATACGAGCTTTCAGTGCTTGTGAATTAACCTATTAACTATGTAGGCATAACACGTATCATAGAACCTCGCTTAACAGTTTGCCCCATCAAATTATAAATTACTCTCCCCTACCTATGCTCTTCTGCCAAACTTGGAACATACACTGTCACTTCCCCATCAATGATGATTAAACCATTCGCCGGAACTTCTGTATCTTCATACAAAAATATCTCATCACCAAAGTTAGCAACAACTCGAATATCATCACCATACTGTGTTAATTGCACTTTGCCGTCCGCTGTCAAGTTTTGAAAACCAGTCATTTCTAGGTTTATAACTTTTTTACTAAAATCTGCCCAAATGTGAGTATGTGCGATTATATCTTCTTTGTACTTAGCCCATTCAACATCATCTAAGTGATACATAGGGGGCACATTGTATAAAATCTCCCTGAGCATTCTATCAGCTGTTAAGTCTCTAAGTTTAAACGTTGACCAGTACCAGTGGTAGGTGGTAATAACAGATTCATTGTACACAAGTTTAAACA
>CAYJLT010000128.1:0-3969 GCA_964371295.1 uncultured Treponemataceae bacterium | reverse complement strand
TACGACCAGGTGACGTTGGCGAATACGTTATTTTGCCAGGCGATCCAAAAAGGTGCGAGAAAATAGCCTCTTATTTTGATGATGCAAAACTTGTTGCAGATTCTCGCGAGTACGTAACATACACTGGAACTTTAGACGGTGTAAAAGTTTCTGTAACTTCTACTGGGATTGGGGGGCCTTCTGCTTCTATCGCCTTAGAAGAACTTGTTAAGTGCGGTGCAACGACATTTATTAGGGTTGGAACCTGTGGCGGTATGGACTTAGATGTAAAAGGTGGCGATGTTGTTATTGCTACTGGAGCGATACGGATGGAAGGGACATCAAAAGAATACTGTCCTATTGAGTACCCTGCTGTTGCCGACTTAGATGTTACCAATGCCCTTGTAGCTGCTGCTAAAAAGATTGGCGTGCCTCATCATGCTGGAGTAGTGCAGTGTAAGGATGCCTTTTATGGCCAGCACGACCCTGAAATACTACCTGCAAGTTATGAACTTATGGACAAGTGGGAAGCATGGATGAGAATGGGATGTAAGGCTTCTGAAATGGAAAGCGCCGCATTATTTATTGTTGCCTCATATTTACGTGTAAAAGTGGGTTCTACCTTTTTAGTTGTAGGAAACCAAGAGCGGCAAAAGCGCGGCATGGAAAACAACATTTGCCATGACACTGAAACACCGATTAAGGTGGCTATAGAGGCAATTAGAGGTTTGATAGCTCATTCTCACAGTTGATTTTTTTGCTAATATGTGCTAATATATACGTATGCAAGATTATACAATTTCATCAGAGAGTGCAGTTGGGCAGAGGCTTGATAAGTTAACTGATACAGATGTTATTTCGTATTTAACCTTTAAGAACAGTAAGGTTGATATATCTGTTGGAAAAATTACTATTGGACGTTCTCCTTCTAACAATATAGTTATCGATAATAAACTTGCCAGTCGTAACCATGCATTAATTCAAAAAATTCGCGATGAGTTTTTCTTAAAAGACATGGGGAGCACTAACGGTACATTTTTAAATGGGACAAAGGTTCCTGCAGATAAATATGTACGCATCCGAAAAGGGGACAAAATTACTATCGGTAACGATAATATAATTATGTCGTAACATTTTCTTTTCTTAAAGCGGATTTACTATGAGCCCCAAGCATGTTTTTTCAAAGTACAGCGTACCTCAAAAAGATGATTTTTTTTCTAAAATTTCGAGTACCATACAAGTGCTTCGGAATGAGGATACTGTTTTACGTCCTCATGATGAAACTGAGCTCTCGGGTGCCTTTTTAGACATTTCCGCATTTGATAATTCACTTCCAGTTGTTTTAGTTCCTGACTTACATGCAAGACTCGATTTTTTTAATGAAATCCTAGATTTTTCATATTGTTTTGATGATTCGAGTGCTACTGAACTAAGTATAAAAGAGGCTTTGCTTCAGGGGAAGGTTTTTGTTATCTGTGTTGGGGATGGATTACATTCTGAAAGACGAGGATACGAAAGGTGGCTACTTGCACAAGAAGACTGGCTTAAGGGTAAGATACTTAACGATCCTATGTGCAAGGAAATGGAAGAAGGCTTAGGTTTGATGAGTTCTATTATGAGCATAAAAAATGAGAGTCCGAACTATTTTCACTTTCTAAAGGGTAATCATGAAAACATTTTAAATGAACATTCTTGCGGAAATTTACCCTTTCGAAAATTTGCCTCAGAGGGGGAAATGGTAAAAGACTTTATGCTTGAGCTTTATGGGAGTGAACTTACCTATGCCTATGCAGACTTTGAAAACAACCTTCCCTTATTTGTTAGGGGCACAAATTTTCTAGTTTCTCATGCAGAGCCAAGGAGAAGTTTTTCTAAGTCTGAGCTTATCAATGCTTACTGCAATGAAGATACTATTACAGGGCTTACTTGGACACATAACGATGAAGCTGAAGAAAACTCAGTGCATGCCATGCTTGAAGACTTACTTCCAAAAAATAAAGATGCTATATACTTTGCTGGGCATAGGACATTTTCTGGCACTCATAGAGCCTTGCGTAATGGCCGCTTTATTCAAATACATAACCCAAGTGAGCACTTTATTACAATAATAAATCCTAAAAGAAATTTTAATCCCCTAACTGATATATATAATACAAAAACAGGAAAAGTGGCAGATGACATTCTTTAAGTCGCTTTCTAGGAGAAAAAAGTGAGTTCAATACCTGAAAAAATTGGAAAATACAAAATACTCGATGTTGTTGCAAAGGGAGGCATGGGCGTTGTATACAAAGCTATGCATCCTAATCTTAAGCACCATGTAGTTATAAAAAAGCTAACAATACGCGGTAATAAGCCTATTTTGGAGCGATTTAAAAGAGAAGCGCGCGTTCTTCTTGAATTACAACATGCTAACATTGTACGAATGTTTGATTATTTTACTGAAGGCTCTTTCCACTACATTGTTCTTGAACTAGTAGATGGACTTTCTCTTGATAAGCTTATTAGAAAAGCGCAAAAGCTTTCTTGGCAAACGGCCCTATTAATAGTGCGTGATTCTTGTAAGGCTTTAAAGTTTGCTCACTCTAAGGGCATTATTCATCGCGACATTAAACCTGGAAACATCCTTATTTCTACAAAGGGAGAAATAAAACTTGCAGATTTTGGTATAGCTTCGGCTGAAAAAGAGGGCGAGGCAGAAGAAGATATTACCCAAGCAGGTATTACGCTTGGCACTCCTGCATATATGCCACCTGAACAGTTTGAAGACAGTAAAAATGTTGATGCAAGGGCAGATATTTATGCGCTTGGGGTGATGCTATATGAAATGGTTACAGGTCAAAAGCCTTATGGCGTAAATATGGTACCAGAAACCCTAATTCAAATAAAAAAGGGGCAGTACACAGCTCCCTCAAAGATAGAGCAAAACCTTCCAAAGGGTATTAGCCGTATAATTAAAAAAATGATGAATGCAAAACCGAGTAAGCGTTATAAAAATGCAGATGCAGTTTTAAAAGCTGTGAATAGGCAGCTTAATAAATTTGAGATAAAGCCCATTCGCGTTTCAATGGTTAAGCTGATGCTTATGCAAAACTATACGGAACCCACTTTTATTCCAAAAAACAAAGGATTACAGAAAATTATTTCTATTGCTGCCATCTCTATTGTTCTTTTAGCAGCAGGCGTCTTTGCTTGGGAGCAAGGTTATATACATAATACATTGCTAAGAAGAATCTACACTCCTATTACGGTAACGCTTGAAACATCTAAGGCCTCGGCAATTAGTACTGGTGTCCCTATGAGTGCTCAATTTTATTATAATGATGATGCCGATATCCCAAGTGTTGATGATAGCTACCGTCTTTTTACTAAAATGCAAGAAACCGATGAAAGCGAAGTATTTACAACAAAACCGCTATATGTCCGACCAGGTATGTACAGGGTAAAGGTAGTTGTTGGATCAGATGTTTTTTGGAAGTCTCTCAAAATTGATAATAATGAGCAAAATATTGTTTTTGATATTCATACAACAGATATCAGGGCTCTTAATGTAAATGCTTCAGCATTTGATGTGGAAACAGGGCTAAATATTTCACAACAATCCAACTTTCTGGTTTTGTATAACGGCAACTGGGTAGAGCTTACGAGTCTTCAAAATGGCGAATTAAAAACAGGGAGCATAGTACAAATACGAGTAGAAAGTGATGGCTATAAACCAGAAGGTTTTTCTCTTCTTATTGAATGGTATCAAGATGAACTTAATATTGAAGCTCTTTTAGAACGTGAATAAGTAGAAATAAAGCGGTTTATAACATTACGGTAGACGCTTACGCTCTCTAACAGCCCTATAACGCATATTACACCTCTTGACAACTTTTCTACTTCCTTTTATTCTGTAATAACCACCGCAGGTTGTATCTGTGGGGTGAAGGATGTTTAAATGAAAGAAGTTAACGAAAAACTTGAAACAATTAGACACAGTGCTGCCCATGT
>CAYJLT010000127.1:0-4033 GCA_964371295.1 uncultured Treponemataceae bacterium | reverse complement strand
TGTATACGTTGTTGGAGACGGTGCAAATGGTCCTGCAACAGTTGTTGAAGCAATTAGGGATGCAACAAAGGCCGTTGAATCTATTGTAAGCAAAAAAACAGAGCATACATATGTAGCGCTAAATTATAACAAAGATTCTTCTGTTCCGAGAGCAAAAAAAGGTGAGCTTATTTTTGCACGCCTTCAAGAAGCAAAAAAATGTTTGGAATGTTCTACCGTATGTGAAATATGCTGTGACGTGTGTCCAAATAGGGCAAATGTAAGTGTTGCTGTTGGAAGCTCTTTACAAGTTATTCACCTTGATGCCTATTGTAACGAATGCGGTAACTGTTCAATATTCTGCCCATACATGAGTAATCCATACAAAGACAAGTTTACATTGTTTAGCGAAAAAGCTGGCTTTGATGTAAGCACTAATAATGGTTTCTGTAAGACAGGCGAAAAAGAAGCAGTGGTTCGCTTGGGGGGAAAAGTATTTACGGTAAATATTGACAGTCCATCTGGTGATTTCAAGAAGGCCGAAAATGGTACGTTTGCCCTAGAATTAATTAAAGAAATATGGTACAATAAAGTATATTTATTATACTAGATTTTTGTTGCACAAAGTGGGTGGATTTGTTGCAAAAAGTAGCCATGGAGTGCATGAGTGAATAGAATGCTATTGCTAAATGGAACAGTTGTTTCAGGAGGCAAAAAACGACAAGCAGATATTCTTATTGAAGGCAATAGAATTGCAAGAGTTGCAAAAGATGTGCTTGTTGGAAGCCTTTTAAAACGCGCTCAGGCTACGGTACTTAATGCAAAAGGTTGTTATATCTTTCCTGGTTTTATTGATGCCCATACTCACTTAGATATGCAAGCGGGTGTTGTACATACCGCAGATACCTTTGAAAGCGCAACTAAGGCTGCCCTGGTTGGGGGGAACACATCTATAATAGATTTTGCCACACAAGAAAAAGGTGATACATTAGAAGAAGCTTTTGATAACTGGTATGAACTAGCCAATGATAAGTCTAGCTGTAATTTTGCCTTTCATATGGCAATTACCGATTGGCAGGGTGAAACGCTCGAAGATGGAGAAGCAAACCCTGCAAGGAATGCCGGTACTGCAAAACAATTAAAAGACCTTGTAGAAAAAGGTGTTACTAGTGTTAAGGTATACATGGCTTACGATGCACTTAGGCTCAGTGACCCCGAAATTTTCGAAATACTTACCCTTGCCAAAGAGATTGGTGTTCTTGTTGGCTGCCATTGCGAAAATGGTGACATGGTAAACCGTCTCATAGAAGAGCAATTAGAAAACAAAAAAAAGAGACCATCTGCGCATCCTGCAAGTAGGCCACCTCCAGTAGAAGCAGAAGCGGTTGCAAGGTTTTTATCTCTTGCACAACTTGCTGATGTTCCTGTACACATAGTGCACCTTTCTACAAAAGAAGGCTTAGATCAAATACGCCTTGCAAGAAAAAGAGGTCAAAAATTTTATGTTGAAACCTGTCCTCAATACTTGACTCTTACCGATTCAAGTTACCGGAAGGGAAACTTTGAAGGTGCAAAATTTGTATGCTCACCACCACTTAGAAAAAAAGTAGATCAAAAGGCCTTATTAAAAGAGCTTGTTCGCTTTGATAGCGAAAAAGAACTTTGTGCAAAGGATAACGCCCTCATTCATACAATTTCTACTGACCACTGTTCGTTTAATTTTAAAGGTGATAAAGAGCTCGGAAAAAAAGATTTTTCAAAAATTCCAAATGGCTTACCAGGGGTGCAACACAGAGCGCAGCTTGTATTTACTGCATGTAATGTAGGTGTGAGCGAAAATACCGAACTACCTCCAGGAAGTGTAAGGATGACAGTTGAGCAATTTGCGTCTTTAATGAGCGAAAATCAAGCGAAAATTTTTGGCATGTATCCTGAACGTGGAACTCTTGTTAGAAAATCAATTGCAGATATTACGGTGTGGGACCCAAAGCACAAGGAATCAATTTCTGTAAAAAACTGCTTGCACAACTGTGATTACACACCATTTGAGGGAATGGAAGTTCGTGGTAGAGCAAAGTATGTAATATTAGATGGAAAACTTTGTGCAAAAAATGGTAAGCTTATTAAAGAAAAACAAGGCAAGTATATTGCGAGAAAGACCGTTTAATTAATCTTAAAAAATAATTAAAAAATGTAGCCCTACTATAGACACTTTTTTAAAAAAATACTATAATTAGGTAATACTAAAATTTTGGAGAGAAACGTGAAAAAAATTGCATTAATTGCACTCTTTGCAGTGCTCAGTGTGAGTTTTGTATTTGCAGGTGGTTCATCTGACGATGCAAACACAATTAAAATTGGTGGTATCTTCCCACTTTCAGGCGCAGTTGCTGTATATGGTATTGAAGCTAAAAATGGTGTAGAAATGGCTATAGCTGAAATCAATGCTGCTGGCGGAATTAACGGAAAAATGGTTCAACTTATTTCTGAAGATGATGAGGGAGATCCAGAGATTACTGTTAACGCTTACAAAAAGCTTACATCAAGAGATGGTGTTAAAGTTATTATTGGTTCATTAACATCAGGTTGTACTGCTGCTATTTCATCTTTGGCACAAGCTCAAGGTGTTGTTCTTATTGCACCTGCTGCAACTGCAGAAAGCATTACTGATGCAGGTAACTACGTATTTAGAACATGCTTTATTGATCCTTTCCAAGGAACAGTTGGAGCAAAATTTGCTGCAGAAAACTTAGGAAAATCAAATGCTGCTATTCTTTATGATATTGGAAATGATTATTCTGTTGGTTTATATGAAAACTTCAAAACTACTTTTGAAGCTGCTGGTGGTAGAGTAACTGCTGAATCATATACAACAGGTGATAAAGACTTTAATGCTCAGCTTACAAAAATTAAAACAGCAAACCCAGATGTAGTTTATATTCCAGACTACTATTCAACAGTAGCTCTTATTGCATCTCAACTAAGAGCACAAGGTATTGATGTAGAAATTGTTGGTGCAGACGGATGGGGCGGAATTGTTGACAATGCTGGAGATGAAGTTCTTAACGGATTTTACTCAGACCACTATGCTGCTGACTCATCAGATGAAAAAGTTGTAAACTTTGTAACAGACTATGTTGATTTATATGGTTCAACACCTGTTTCATTTGCTGCTCTTGGTTATGACTCAATGTATTTATTAAAAGATGCAATGGTACGTGCTGGAGCCAATGCAGATGCTGCTGCAATCAGAGCTGAAGTTGAAAATACAAGTGGAAGCTATGTAACTGGTGACCTTTCTTTTGATGCTAGACGCAACCCTGTTAAATCAGCCGTTGTTGTTGAAATCGTAAAAAAAGACGGAAAATTAACACCTGTTTACAAAGCAACTGTTAATCCGTAAGTTTTATATTTAGGACGAAAAAAACTGCCTTTTAGCAAGGCAGTTTTTTTGTGTATGGGGATAGTCTACAAAAAGTAGTTCTTTATAGCAGCAATAAATTTATTGGATAATTCAAAGTTCTCTTGAGGTTCGCTGCCACCTGTAAAACGAACTTGAATCGATGTTACACCAATTTGTGTTAAGTGCGTAATAGGTGATTCATAGTCACCACTAATCGCAAAAGTAAATTGCCCATCTACATCATCCAGAGATACTACTGGATTTCTAATTTCGTAGCCATCAGGGTTAGTATTCGTAGTTATAGAAAGTGTATCCCACATAGTGCTGTTGTAGTCTCCTGTTGTTCTTCCCATTGTTGCATAAGCTTTGTATTCATTTCCAGTTTTGCTAAGTGCGAATGTAAACGACTCTTCGCCCGATGTTGCAACTTGGGTATATACAATAACATTTTGACTTGCTAAAATGGTATAAGCTTTGTCACCACTTACACCTGTAAAATAGGTATCTAATTGAGTAAAGTCGTTGTTCGTGTTTGGATCTGCACAACCTACAAATGCCAATCCCATTAAAAGTAAAAATAAAATTTTTTTCATATTTTTCTCCTATAAAAAGGCAAGTAAAAAACATCAGTTTTTGAAACTTGGCTTTTTT
>CAYJLT010000126.1:784-4057 GCA_964371295.1 uncultured Treponemataceae bacterium | reverse complement strand
TTTTAAGTTGTGCTCGCGAGCACCCTTTATAATGAGTTTATCTGATTCTGCCATAGTACTATTATAGTGAAAATTATTAAAAAAAACAAGGGACGAGATTAATCAAAGATTAGTAATAATTCTCGCGGTCCTTGTACGTAGTAAAAATAAATTTGACATTTTCATCTTTATCAGACATAATAGTATGTAGGATAAAGATAAAAAAATGAAAAATCTAAAATCAAAAAAACTCTATCTCCAAGTCTATGAAGAAATAAAAAATTACATAGTAAAATATAATTTTAAGCCAGGTGATAAACTTCCAACAGAAATGGAAATGTCAGAAAAATTGGGTGTGTCAAGAAATGTGTTACGAGAAGCATTAAAAACACTCGAAATTATAGGTGTTGTTTCTTCTAAGCCAGGCGTTGGTATGACGCTCAATGGTTTTAATTCCAATATTTTATCGAGTGTAATTTTCCTCAATCTCATAGCAGATGGTGTAGACTTAATTACTCAAACGCAAGAGGTAAGAAAAGTTTTAGAAATGGGTTTTTCTCAAAAATGCTTTGAAACAATTACAGAGTCCCAAATAGAAAAGCTTGAAGAATGCCTCGAGAAAATGAAAAATGAATCTGATAGTGTAGAGCTTTATGCAATTGACTCTGAGTTTCATCGCACCTTATACAAAAATGTAAAAAATGATGTACTCGTTGCATTTGTCGATGCTACATGGAATTGTGAAAAATACTATCACGATAAGTGGAAAAAAGATCACATAAAAACATATGAAAAGCATAAAAAAATTGTAGATGCACTCAAAGGAAAAAGCTTTGATGACTTTTATTCAATTATGCAATATCATTTTTCATATGAATTTAAAATCGAATCAAATAAGTAATCCTTTTAAGATGTTAAAAAAAAATTAAATTCATTGATTTTTTTATTGACAGATTTAAAATGTAGGCTTATAATGTAGTTATTAGTTTGTAGTACAAACTACAGAATACTTTTTTGGAGGAAAGATTTATGAAAAAAATTGCACTTATTGCAGCATTATTGGTTGTTGCAGTGGCAATGGGTTTTGCTGGCGGTTCAAGTGATGAGGGAAAAACTGTAATTACTTGGTGGGCATTCCCAACATTTAACTCAGACAGCGGATCAGGAGTTTATGAAGAAGAACTTGCTGAAAAATTTATGGCTGAAAATCCAGACATTAAAATTAATGTTGAGATGATCGATTTTGCAAGTGGACCTG
Organism: uncultured Treponemataceae bacterium; assembly: GCA_964371295.1. Lineage (GTDB taxonomy): Bacteria > Spirochaetota > Spirochaetia > Treponematales > Treponemataceae > CAYJFX01. The sequence continues at coordinate 2,820 of CAYJLT010000126.1, read as the reverse complement.
CAAAAATCACAACAGCTATTGAAGGTGGAACAGCACCTGACATCATTTTTGATGCACCTGGGCGTATTGTTGAATGGGGTAAAGCAGGATACCTTGCACCACTCGATGATATTGTGGCTTCAAGTGGCTTAGAAGCAGATGTAACAAATGAAGCTATATTACAAGCAAGTGGAGATGGCGAAAATATTTGGATGTATCCTTTAAGTGCAGCTGCTTTTACAATGGTAGTTAGCAAAACTGCTTTAGAAGATGCTGGCCTTTATGATGAGTTTATGGACATCGTTGACATGAACGGCGACAGAACATGGAAAACAGATGACTTTATTGAGCTCTCTAAAAAAATGGCAGATGAAGGATATCTTGGTGTAGAAATTTTCTCAAAGAGCCAAGGTGGAGACCAAGGTACAAGAGCATTTATTCCTAACTTAGGTGGAGCAACTATTACAAACGCTGCAGTTACAGAGTATACAATGGATACTCCAGAAGGTATTGAAGCATTTGAAATTGTAGAACAAGGTTTAGAAGAGGGTTGGTTAGCACCTGGTGTATCATCAGATGGTGGACAATCAATTACTAACTTTACAACTCCTATTAACTCAACTTTCTGGGCAATGTCTCTATGGGGGCCTGGTTTAGAAAAACAACGTGAAAAAGAATTAATGGCTTCTGGAATTGAAGCAATTGCTATGCCGTTCCCATCACCTAACGGAACAGACACTACTCTTGAATACTTGCTAAACGGTTTCTGTGTATTTGATAATGACGATGCAGCAAAAGTTGAAGCTTCTAAGAGATTTATTGAATGGCTTTGTGATGATGAAACTATTGGACCTCAAAATGTTTTAGCAACTACAGTATTCCCTGTTAGAAAGTCATTTGGTAACCTTTATGAAGGTAACGAAAACATGGAATTCTATGCATCTTTAGACAAGTACTTTATTCCTTATTACAATACTATTGATGGTTATGCCTCTATGAGACCTTTATGGTTTGGAACACTTCAAAAGCTCACCAATGGTGAAATTGATGGTGAAGAAGCTGCAAGAGAATTTACAGATGGTGCTAACGACACTCTCTAGTTTTGACTAGAAAAAAGGGCGAAGCAATGTAGCTCGCCCTTTTTTTATATTGTGGAGGAGTATATGGATTTAAAATCAAAAAATGGTTGGTATCATAATTTAAGTTCATCAGGAAAAGAAACTTTTGTTTCATATTTGTTTCTTTTACCAAGCTTATTTTTCTTTGCTATCTTTATATTAATTCCTATGGGTATGGGAATTTTTACTAGTTTTTTTGACTATACAAATCTTAGTTTTGAGTTTAATGGATTAGAAAACTATATACGTTTATTTGATGAAAATGAATATTATCTTAGAGCATTAAAAAATACTGTTGTTCTCGTAGTTGTGGCTGTGCCAATTATCGTGGTATTTTCACTGTTTGCAGGTTATGTTTTATATAACAGAAAACCATTTACAAGAGCTACCTTTAGAGCTATATTTTATTTACCAGTGGTTACTGGTAGTGTTGCCGTTGTCGTTTTTTGGGCGTGGCTTTTTAATGAACACAATGGCGTATTAAATTGGATATTACGCGATGTCCTTGGGACAATCGATAAAAATATTTCGTGGCTTGGTGACAAGCAATATGCCTTATCCACAATTATTGTTGTACTCATTACAACAAGTGTAGGGCAGCCAATAGTTTTGTATATAGCTTCACTTGGAAACCTAGATGTCTCCCAACTTGAAGCCGCTAAAATAGATGGGGCGAGTGAATGGCAAGTATTTAAACATGTAACCATTCCAGGAATTATGCCAACAACCCTGTATGTTGTGATTATTACAACTATTAATACTTTTCAATGTTTTAATTTAGTACAACTACTTACAAACGGTGCTCCTAGCTTCCATTCTGCAACGGTAATGTTTTTGGTCTATGAACAAGCTTTTAATTTAAAGCAGTTTGGTTTTGCTAATGCAATGGGTGTTTCTTTAGCTATTATTATTGGACTCATTAGTATGGTTCAATATAAA
>CAYJLT010000126.1:0-774 GCA_964371295.1 uncultured Treponemataceae bacterium | reverse complement strand
TAGAATGGCAAAGGTTAGATCAGTCGGAAAAAAAATATTTGATAGACTTACAATGAGCTTACTTCTCATTTTATCACTGGTTTTTGTGTTTCCTTTTTATTGGACAATTACTGGCTCTTTTAAGAATTTACGAAGCTCATTAATACTACCTCCTGAGTGGTTTCCAAAAACACCTACAATGGAGTCATGGGATAAGTTATTTAATCAACCAGCAGTAGAATGGTTTTTTAATAGCTTTCTCATTTCAATATCTACTATGGCTCTTGTTTGTCTAGTTGCTACCTTAGCAGGCTATGTGCTCGCAAAAAAGCGTTTTTTTGGGCGTGTTGCAATATTCAGTATGTTTGTATTTGCAATGGCTCTCCCAAAGCAAGTTGTTCTTGTACCTCTTGTTCAGTTGGTAAGTTTTCTAAACTTCCACGATACACTATTGGCAGTAATTTTGCCTGCTGTTGGCTGGCCCTTTGGGATATTTCTTATGAAACAGTTTTCTGAATCCATACCAACAGAATTATTAGAGGCAGCAAAAATTGATGGTGCGAGTGAAATGAGAGTATTTTTAACCATTGTTGTTCCAATGGTTAAACCCGGAATAGGTGCACTAGCTATTTTTACCTTTATTGCTAGCTGGAACGATTACTTTTTACAACTTATTATGCTCAACTCAAGAGCAAACTTAACCTTGCAATTAGGTTTGGCAACCCTCATGAGTGAGTTTGGTATTGACTTTGGCTTACTAATGGCAGGTGCAACTCTTTCAGCACTACCAATTAT
>CAYJLT010000125.1:0-4059 GCA_964371295.1 uncultured Treponemataceae bacterium | reverse complement strand
AAATTATAATATGTTGTAAAAAGAATATTAATTAATAATTATTCATTATTAATTAACAAAACTACCAAATTACTAAACTTGCGCCCCAAGTAAGGCCTGCGCCAAATCCTGCCATAACGAGCTTCATACCCGGTTTTAGGATTCCTTTTTCTTCCATATCAAACAGGGTTACTGGAATTGTTGCAGCCGATGTATTACCGTAGTTTTGTAGGTTATAAATAAATTTATCGTTATCATATCCCAAGCGCTTTGCTGCAGCTTGAATAATTCTTTCGTTTGCTTGGTGGCAAACAATGTAATCAATGTCTTCAATAGTTTGGTTTTCTTGTTTCATCATATCATCAATGAGTGTCGTAATTTTATCTACTGCAAAGTTATATACTGCGCGACCATTCATAAATAAGTGGCCGTTTTCATTAAGATAAAGGTGCTCATCCCCTGTTCCATCGGATCCCAAAATTGAAGAATATATGCCAGCTGATTTACCGTCAGCTTCGTTATCGGTTAACTCAAGAAGGGCTGCCCCTGCTGCATCTCCAAAAAGCACACAAGTAGTTTTGTCGGTCCAGTCTAAAATTTTTGTTAAAATTTCAGCACCTATTACAAGGGCATATTTTTTTTTGCTTCTAAGCATTAAAGAGCTAGCCATTTCAATTCCATATATAAAACCAGAGCATGCAGCACTTACATCAAAGGCTGCAGCCTTTGTCGCTCCTAAATTCTTTTGAATAACACAAGCCGTTGAGGGAAAACCTACATAGTCGCCCGTTGCTGTCCCACAAATAATATAATCTACGTCTTCAATTGAAATGTTTAAACCTTTAGACGCTGCATTTTTTATGGCACTTAAGCACGCTTCAGTTCCGTATGTAGAGGTTTTTTCACCTTTGTCCGCAACATGTCTATTTTCAATTCCTGTGTGTGATCGAATCCATTCATCAGATGTTTCGAGACTTGGGTCAAAATCATTGTTGTGCATAATTTTTTTTGGGAGGGCTTTTCCAATCCCAGCAATTCTAACTAACATAAAAAGTCCTTAAAGTAAGTTGTCGTAATGACGAAATTATTTAATATGTCATTATAAAATACAAGAAAATGCACAAAATGTCAACACATGTATGCTATTTCATAACAGTCTAAAAAGGTTTCGTAATTTTAATATGACAATTGCGCAAATATTCATTATCTGTTATAATGTCATAATGATTAATTTAGTTGCACTCTGTTCAATAGGAGCAGAAAAAATACTTTCAAATGAAATAAAGCTTTTAGGCTATAAACCTCTTTCAAACTCCCCTGGGAGAGTGCGCTTTGAAAGCGATGAAAGCGGTATGTTTCGTTCAAATTTATGCTTGAGAACCGCAGACAGAATATATCTACAGCTTTCTTCTTTTTTTGCAGAGGATTTCGATGCCTTGTTTGATGGAGTTTACGCTATATCATGGCAAGATTATTTTAAAAAAGATGTAAAAATCCATGTAGACAAAGTTCGTACCTTTAGAAGTAAATTATCCTCAGAGCATAGTGTTCAAACTATAACCCACAAAGCTATTTGCAAAAAACTAGGATTTGTGTGGGGTATGGAAGTATTACCCGAAACAGGTAATAAATCGGATGTTAGAATATATATAGAAAAAAACGAAGTAAGTGTTCTTTTAGATTTATCTGGAAAGCCTCTCAATAGGCGCGGTTATCGCATGGATGGAGGAATCGCTCCAATTAGAGAAACACTTGCTGCAACTCTTTTACAAATAATGTGTTGGAGAAGAAAAACACCACTACATGATGCTTTTTGTGGTTCTGGGACAATTATTAGCGAAGCAATGCTTTATGCTCATAATGTTGCTCCTGGCTTTGGTCGTCGATTTGACTTAGAGAATTTACCTATTTTTAACAGTATACAAGCAGACGAAATAAAGAAAAAAGAAGCAGAAAAAATTAGAACTGATGTTGTGTGCCGAATTACAGGCACTGATATTGACTTTTCAGCCGTTGAAAGGGCACGGGAAAATATAGAGAGAGCCTGTGTTACCGCCGGTAGAGCTTTGCAGTTAATTGGGTCTGACAATAGAATTCCTCGCCCTGAAATTGACATAGCAGATTTTAGAGAGCTTTCAGCCCCATACGAAACAGGATTAATTTTATCAAACCCACCCTATGGGGAAAGAATAGGAACAGAAGAAGAGATTAACATGCTTTACAAAGATATGTCAGACTTAATAAAGTCTTTTCCTGGTTGGCAAATGGGTATTATAACAGCAGACCTTGACTTTGAGTCAAAATTTGGGAAGAAAGCCGAGTCAAAGAGAAATTTAAAAAGTGGAATATTAGACACAGCGTTATTTATGTATGAAAATAAGGTGTAGAGGAAGAACGCCCTTTTGGGCAAAAGGAGGATAAAATGGGTATAGTTGTAGACCATGAAAAAAGAAGAAAAACAATTTTAAAAAAGGCACTTGACGTATTTGTTGACGAAGGTTATGAGGACGCAACGTTTCAAAAAATTGCAAATAAGTGTGGAATTACTCGAACAACACTATATATTTATTTCAAAAACAAGAGAGAAATCTTTTTGTGGAGCATTAAACAACTTACAGAAGGTCTAGAAGCAGGAATTCAAAAAGTTATCACTGACCCTAAAAAAACATACGAAGAAAAACTTTTTGAAATGTTAAAAAGCATTCTTCATGAATGTGTGGAAAACAGAGAGCTTTTTGGTGTAGTATTAGCCTATCTCATACAGCTGAAAAAAGCTGGGAAAGATCCGAACGCTAAGGTTCGAAGGCGCATTGTTCGTCTAAGACACTTGCTGTCTACTATCCTTATTGCGGGAAAAAAAGCTGGAGAGTTCAAGAATATCAATGTAAAGGCTGCGAATGAATTATTCTATTCTTTTATTGAATCTGCGGTATTTAAGCTCGCTATATTAGACCAAAAATCAATTGATGAAATGCTTGATTCAATACAGCTTGCTGTTAGCGGCATTACTGTAGAAAAATAAACACCTAATCGGATACTCGCCTTGATTATTGCTCTTTATTGTATTATCTTGCTCCTTCTTGGATATATTTCATTTTGTGCTCCAATCGGCATAATAGTCTTTAGAAAGCTATGTGTTCGTACGGTGTATGAAAAAGCTTCTTTTGTAGCTTCAGCTTCACATGTTAAAGATGAGAAAATTATGCCCGCTTTGCTAGCAGCAAAAGAGCGGTGGCGAACAAAGAAGATAGAAAAGGTCTCTATAAAAATGAACTCTTTTCGCGGTGTAGGAACCTTTTTTGCAAGCTTGCAATCGGCAAATCTTTTACGTGCTGACCTACTCCTTAATAAACAATTTAAAAAAAATAAAACACTTGCAATTCTAGTACATGGTTTTACAGACTCTGCCTCAGGAATGGCCTACTTAGCAGAGTCGTACCATGAAAGGGGTGTGTCCACTCTCTCTGTTAACCTTAGGTCTCATGGAGAAAGTGATGGTGTCTATTCTGGGCATGGTTGTTTTCTAAGTGATGGTAGCGATATTGCACAGTGGGTATCTTTTGCAAAAAAGAGATTTGGGAATGATACAAAAGTACTTTTACATGGGGTTTCTATGGGCGGGGCATCGGTAATTCAGGCTGCGTATGCATATGGGTTACCTGTGGAGTTGGTTGTTTCAGATTGCTCTTTTTCTGATTATTCGCAAAACGTTAAAACCCTTATATGCAGCTTTTTTCCTAAAAATTGGTTTAGCTCGTTTTTGATAACAGGAATTTATGCTTCAGCCGCACTAAGTAGTTATTTTATAAACGGTTTTTCCTTTGAAAAGAATAACCCAAAAAAAATTATCGTTTTAGTGAAAGAAAGAGCGGAAGGTATACCACTACTTATTTTTCATGGAGAAAAAGACTCTCTTGTGAATGTCCTTTGTGCAGAAGAGTTATATACTGCTGCAAAAAAGCCTAAAAGCTTAACGATATTTAAAAATGCGCCGCATATAGGCAGCTGGTTTTATGATAAAAAAAAGTATATGGATACTGTGGTTCGCTACTTGCAGGATTAGGGTTTATGCTTTAAAAT
>CAYJLT010000124.1:1688-4078 GCA_964371295.1 uncultured Treponemataceae bacterium | reverse complement strand
TTTTCACGGCAAGTTCTAAGCTTTCAGGATGAGGCTTTAGATGCGTAACCATTTCGGGGCATACAACAGCGTCAAAAAATGTATCTACTCTGTAATGTGATAATACAATCTTTGTTACAGCCAACGGCTTACTGGTAACAAGTCCTAAAGGTATTCCAAGGGATGTAAGGTGTTCTAACAGTGGTACAATATCTTTGTACATGGGAGTTTGGTCGACGGCATTTTTTTCGTAGTGCGCAAGATACCATGAAAAAAACTCGTCAAAGGATGGACTTGTCATAGTGTTATAATCAACGCTGGCTGCAGTTAGGGTGTCTTGAATAAGATGTTTTGCACCGTTTCCAATAAAACTTACAATGAGCGATGGTTCGAGATTTTTGAACCCAAAATGAGAAAGTGCAGTGTTTGCGCAACTTGAAATCCCAAGTCCTGAGTCTACGATGACTCCGTCTAAATCGAATAAAATTGCTGAATAGTTCATGAAAAAATCCTTTATACTTTCGTTTAGTGTAATAAAAGACAGGGGGAGTGTCAATCAACTTTTTTTCTAGAAAGACTTTAAAAAAAAGCATAAAAATGCTATAGTTGTATGCGTACACTATGTAAAAGGAGATGTTTTGGCAAAAAACTATACTATAGATACCGTTGGAAATCTTTTTCCTGCTGTACAAGGCGATGATAATTCAAGCTTTTTTAGAATTGCTGCAGTGCTTAAAGACCCAATTGATGCTGAGTTATATCAAAAATCTCTCGAATTAGTATTCAGACGCTTTTCTTTTTTCTTTGTGCGTTTAAGAAAGGGAGTTTTTTGGAACTATTTAGAAGAGTGTAAAGATTTATGTGTAGCACAAGAGGAAAAAGATTTACCATGCTCACCAATGAAAGCAGAAAAAGGCAAAAGCAATCTAATAAGATTTTTATACTTTCAAAATCGCATTGCAATTGAAGTTTCCCATATTATTACTGATGGCACAGGATGTTTAGAGTTGTTAAAGGCTGTGTTGTTTTCATATTTTACTTTAAAAAAGGGTGAATTTGATTCGGAAGGTAAGATTCTGTCACTTGATGAAATACCAACTATACGAGATTATGAAAGCAGTTTTTCGCGGTATGCCGAAACAATAAAGGTTTCAAAAACTAAAAAGGTCCGAGCAAAGAGATCGTATAGGATACGAGGGTTTATTCCATTAGAAAAGGGAACGCACGTAGTTACGGGCTGTGCTTCTACTCAAGGCATAAAAGCTGTTGCAAAAAAACATGGCACAACAATAACGGGCTATCTTTGTACCCTTTTAATGTTTGCAATTTTTTCTGAGCGAATAAAATATGAAAAAAATAAACGTCCTTTGGTAGTTGCAATTCCTGCAAATTTAAGAAACCTTTTTCCTTCTGCGAGCTTAAAAAATTTTTTTGCAGTTCCAAATGTGAGCTATGAATTTAATCAAATGACAACATTTGAGGAAGTTGTTGCAAGCGTTAATGAGCAAATGAAAACACTTTATTCGAATGAAAACCTTGAAAAAGAAATACTTCGATATACAGCATTTGAAGGAAATGCTCTTGCCTCTTTTATTCCTTTGAGTATAAAAAATGTCTTTATTAAATTGGGATTTTCTCTTTATGGGGAAGCAAAAAAGACGATAACTCTCACAAATATTGGCTCTGTAGATTTACCAAAGGCAATGAAAAAGCACATAGAGCTTTTTGAGATGGTGCTTTATCCAACAAAAATGAGCCCTATGAATGTGGCTGTGGCTTCGTTTATGGATAATCTAACTGTTTCATTCAGTTTAGCCCTGTCAGAGACTGATATTATACGTACTTTTTTTACACTCTTAAATGAACATTTAGAAACCGATGTTGCCGTATATTCAACTAGAAGGGGAGAATACTATGATTTGTAAATCTTGTAAGCTTACGATGTTAAGTGACTCGAAGTATTGCCCTCTTTGCAATATTGTGGTTAGCGATTCAAATGAAACTGATGCAGGAAAAAGTTTTGTCGAAAAGCTCCAATACCCAATATATGAAACAAAAAAGAAAAAACCTGTGACCACTACACTGACGTTTATTTCTATTTCTGTGAGCCTTATTTGTGTTTTTATAAATGCCTTTACATTGGAGAGCCAACCATTGCTATGGTCATTGATTGTTGCTAGCACTATACTATGCCTGTATCGCTCTGTCTTTGATTGGATTTCTTCTATTAAAAATAGTGGCTCTAAAATTGTTTCGCAATTTATATGGTTAGCTCAGCTCATGATTGTTATTGATATTGCCATTGGGTACACTGGCTGGTCAGTGAGTTATGTTATCCCTTGGTTTTCTATTGCAACAACTCTTGCAATAACAATTATAGCTTTAGCAAGAAAAAAAGATTATACAGAGTA
>CAYJLT010000124.1:0-1588 GCA_964371295.1 uncultured Treponemataceae bacterium | reverse complement strand
TACGCCGTCAAGTACGGCAAGATTGTTTTCCTCTGTGGGACACATTTGCAGATTAAGAGTCAGCCGATGTCTTGCAGAGCTTTTTTTATGTTCACTCAGCTCTTAAAGACGTATTCTTCACCACCACATCATGGCTAGAGCCTTCGCTAATTGATGCTTGCGAAACAAGAGTAATTTTAGCCTTTTCTTGAAGTTCTTGAATACTTAAAGCTCCACAATTACACATCGTGTGCCGTATCTTATTCATAGACATTGTTACGTTATCGTGCAGGGTTCCTGCATAAGGAACATAGGAGTCAACGCCTTCTTCAAAGGAAAGCTTTGTGCTTCCGCCCATGTCATAACGTTGCCAGTTTCGAGCTCGGTTTGAACCCTCACCCCAATATTCTTTTACATAGTTTCCATTGATTATAAGCTTATTTGTTGGACTTTCATCAAAACGAGCAAAGTATCTACCAAGCATAACAAAGTCTGCTCCCATCGCAAGCGCTAAGGTCATGTGATAATCATGGACAATTCCACCGTCTGAGCAAATAGGAATGTACACACCTGTTTTTTTAAAATATTCATCACGAGCGGCTGCTACTTCGATTGTTGCCGTAGCTTGTCCTCGGCCTATACCTTTTTGTTCTCGGGTAATGCAAATTGAGCCACCACCAATTCCAACCTTAATAAAATCAGCGCCAGCTTCAGCTAAAAACATAAAGCCTTCTTTATCGACGACGTTTCCTGCCCCAATTTTTACTTCGCTCCCAAAATTCTTTTTTACATCAGCAATAGTTTTTGACTGCCACTGTGAAAAACCTTCTGATGAGTCAATGCATAGAATATCTACTCCTGCCTTTAATAGAGCAGGAACTCTTTCCATGTAATCACGTGTATTTATTCCTGCACCTACAATATACCGTCGCTGTGCATCCAAATTTTCAAGAGGGTTTTCTTCGTGAGCATCATAATCTTTTCTAAATACAACAGACTTTAAACAGCCCTTTTTATCAATGATGGGAAGGGAATTAACCTTGTGTTTCCAAATGAGCTCGTTTGCTTCGCTTAAACGAATACCTTCTTCACCTGTTACAAGATCTTTAAAAGGTGTCATATAATCTTTTATTTTTGCATCCCCACTTGTGTGGCTTAGTCGAAAATCACGACTTGTTAAAATGCCTACAAGCTTTCCTTCAGGGCTACCGTCTTCGGTAATAGCAATGGTGGAATGGCCTGTTTTTTCAGTAAGCGCTACGGCATCTGATAAGGTGTTATCTGGTGAAAGGTTAGAATCTGAAATTACAAAGCCCGCTTTGTGGTGCTTTACTCTCGCCACCATTGTTGCTTGGTCTTCAATCGATTGGGAGCCATATATAAATGAAACTCCCCCTTCTTTTGCAAGAGCTACGGCAAGGGTATCATTTGATACCGATTGCATTATTGCAGATACAAGCGGAATATTCATTGAAAGAGTCGGTTCTTCATTTTTCTTGTATTTTACTAATGGTGTTCGCATCGATACGTTTGACGGAACACATTCGCTGGAAGAGTAGCCGGGAACAAGTAAGTACTCGGCAAATGTTCTTGAAGGTTGTTCGTAATA
>CAYJLT010000123.1:0-4234 GCA_964371295.1 uncultured Treponemataceae bacterium | reverse complement strand
ACATTCCAATGTTTTTTTCATTTAGTTCAGTAAGAAAAGAAAATGTATTAGAAAATGATGGAAGTGTAAAAAAGGTTAAATACTTAGATTTAAATATTACCACAGAAGAAAGAATATGCACCGGCTTTTATTATGCAGCAGCTTTTCATGAATTAAAGAAGCTATTAAAAAACCCTCGGCTACTTGATAGTCCACCTCAAACAATTTATTATGACCAAGACTAAACCCATTTGGAGCAAAACATGAACCTATATGAATCATGCTTAAAAGAGCGAGAAGAACTAGCATACTTTATGCGCCGACTTTACGCACAAAAACTTACCACAACATCTGGTGGAAACCTGAGTATGAAGATCGATGAAAATCACATTATCATTACCCCTTCAAGTTTCGACAAGGCTCGCCTCAGTGCTGAACAGATTGGTCTTATGACTCTAGACGGCGAAAACCTCACCCCTCACCTTACGCCAAGCATTGAAAGTAGTATGCACAGGGCTATCTACAAGACAAGAAACGATATTTCGGCAATAGTACATGCCCACCCTGTAACAGCTTCAACATTTGCTGCAATGGATATGAACATTGATATTACCCTTACGGCAGAAGCATTTTATGTACTCAAAGAAATAGATTATTCACCGTATGCTCTTATGGGTACCGATAGCTTAGCAGAAATTGTTGCGAAGAGTTTAGAAAACTGCAATATTTCAGTTATGAAAAATCATGGTATAACAACAGTTGGAAACTCTATTTTACAAGCATTTGATAGACTCGAAGTTTTAGAAGGGGCTGCCATAATGACCATCCATGCTGCAACCTTAAAAGCTACAAGTCCAATGACAAAAGAAAACTTAGATGAAATACAAAAAATGTAACATCTTTTTTTAAAAAACTATATTTTACCTATTGACTACTTTTTTCGTTTTTGATACTATATATACATATCGGGCGGCTAGCTCAGCTGGGAGAGCACCTGGTTTACACCCAGGTTGTCGGGGGTTCGATCCCCTCGCCGCCCAAAAAAACCTTGTGAATAATCACAAGGTTTTTTTATGCCTTTTTTAGATTTCTGCCGGTGTAAGCTGTGTTCTAGCGTACATACAAAAGGCCCTATCAGATTTTAAGATATGGTTTAACACCCATGAACTTAAATAGTTATAAAGATTTTGTCCATGCTCAAAATCTTGTAATGAAATATTGTCAACCTGTCTTCCAACTTCGCTAACAAACGCGTTATGCTGTGAGGTATGAAAATCAGACATTGTATACCCAATCAAAGCGAAGAGCTTTTCTTCAGTACCAAAGTGATAAATAGTGTAGTCAATAATATCACTTAAAATTTCTTCTCTTTTTTTTAAGTACTCAGATTCACCTTTTTCCAATACAGTACACAATGTATTAATTAACTCTAATAATCTCTTATGTTGATTATCAATTTCAGGTAGCCCCAACACGTACTCATCGCTCCATTCAATTTGTCTCAAAATAACTCTCCCCTAACTACGCTGCTACTTAATAGTATAACATAGTTGTTGAAATAAATAAAGCAAAAAAACATAAAAAAACTCCTTTGCAATTTGTGCAAAGGAGTTTTTGTGAGCTGCACTGGATTCGAACCAGTGACCCACGCCTTAAAAGGGCGTTGCTCTACCTGCTGAGCTAGCAGCCCATTCTTGTGCATTCATTGAATGCGAATGTTTTAACATAATATCGAAAAAGCAAAAAAGTGTCAAGAGTATATGTATAAATATATTAAGAATTTTTACTCATTTTTACAACAATATTCCAAAAGCTTCGCCTTCTGCTTGGCGTAAGTCTTTTTTATCGCTTCCATCAATTTGCACACAGACTTCTTTACCCTCAATGGACCCTGGTGGTATTATTATACTCTTAGGGTTTATACGTACGTGTAAAAAATTTTCTGTTACAACATGAATATCGTTTTTTCTAAATTTTTCTGCAACGCCCTTAAATGTTTTTCCTATGCATGACTCTATGTATAAAAGCTTGTTTTGTATTGCAATGTCTGTTAAGGTTTTCACTCTCTCATTTTTTATGTTCTGTGAAACCGTTGGCTTCATAGAAAAGGCAACAGTATCTGGGCGGGGCGAAAAGGGGAATGCATGAACCCAAGTAAGCTTTTCGTTTTCACAAAGTAATTTTGTTGCTAAAAAGTCTTCTTCAGTTTCACCAGGAAAGCCTACAATTATATCACATGCTATAAAAGGATTCTTTTTTGCCTTTCGTAACCTATATATTGCAGTTGTTATAGTTTGTGAATTATATGGACGTGCCATTTTTTGTAATATGTGGTCACTCGCAGACTGAATTGACACGTGAAAATGGGGACGAACTCTCTCATGAGCTAGAACTTTACAAAGCTCTTCAGTAACAATTTGTGGGTGTAAACTTGATATCCTAAAATAGATGTTCTTCGTGTTGTCTAATAAGAATGCAAGAAGATTAGAAAAATCCATGCCTTCGTGTTTATACTGTGATATATTAATCCCAGTAATGGTTACTTCACATTGCTTTGCACTTTCAAGTAACTTAATTCTTTCTAGTATTTCTTGAGGAGCAAGTGAAATTGATTTTCCCCTTGCAAGGCAAATTCTACAATAGGTGCACCTGCTATTACATCCATCTTGAATTTTAATAGAAGGTCTAGAATGCTGCATAAAGGTATCAGTTGATAGAGTAAAGGTGCGACTTTCGTTTATTGGAGAAGAGTTCTCTATTCGCTTATTAAAAAACTGGTCACAAAACTGGGTAAGGCTTGTGGGAAGTTCTTTAGTAGTATGTGCACTATCAAAAAAACGCACTAGCTCGCTAGGAAGCTCTGCTAGCAAATCTTTTTGAGTTCCTTTTAACACACAAATCCTAGAATCGATGTTTTCTAATAATGCTTTTTCGAGCTCTGCATAGCAGCCCGTTACAATTACACAGGCCATAGGATACTTTTCTAGTAAGAGACGAATAAGACGGCGAGCTTTTTGTTCTGCCTTTGCAGTCACAGTACAAGTATTTAATACACTAACGAGCGTTCGTGTGTCAACTTCACTTGCCGACGTAATACCCCCCATTGTGCACTTAAAGCCAGCATCATAAAAGGATCGAGCAACAGACTCAGTTTCTATTTGGTTAACTTTACAACCGAGGGTTTCAAAATGTATAAGAGTAGTTTCGCTTTTTACCAATGTCTCTTAAAGTAATTCTAGAATACGATTGTATCCTCTTCGAGCATCGGCTTGTGTTGAGTTTAACACAAGGGCTTGTTCGTACGCGGATAAAGAGAGTGTATAGTTTTGTGCCATTTCTCTCGCATAGCCGAGTCTTGTCCACCAATGATCATACAATGGCTCGTTTCTAACAGCCTTTGAAAAAGAAATATCTGCATGGTTATATTTTTCTAGTCGAATATAAATTTCACCCATAAAGTAATATACATCCCCTATTCTACCACCATTTTCACCCACCAAAGAAACATACTCTTCAAAAAGATCTAGTGCTTCTTCATTTTTTCCTAAAAAATACTTTGATTCTCCCAGAATTTCTACTACTCGATGATCATATGGAGACAGTTCACGAGCGCGAGTTGCCCAGTTCTCTGCCTCAGAGTTTTGTCCATTTTTTACTAAACTCCAACACATTACAACATAAGACTCAACATTCCCTGGGTTCTCTGCAATTTCCTGCTCGCATGCAGCAATTGCTTCAGCATATCGCCCGGTATTATATAACACAAGCGCATCTGGACGTGGTGTTTGAGAGAAGCTATAAAAAGTTCCTAAAACAAGAAATAATATAAAAATAGTTGCTTTTTTGCATTTATGTAAGGTTAATAACATAGATTTATTCCTTTTATTTTTTATCAGTATCTTTAATCATTGTACAACGACCAGTAAATAAACTCCCTGGTTCAAGCACAACCTTTGTTGAAACAATATCACCTTCAACAGCGCCTGTTGCTGCAACAAACACTAAGCCTTTTGAGTCAATATTTCCAATAACTCTTCCTCGAACCAATACACGTTTTGCTGAAATATTTGCAGCAACATGGGCACCTTCGTCAATTACAAGGTCACTAGTCGCATCTATCGTACCGCTTACATTTCCCTTAATCATAAAAGGCTTTGCAAAGCGAATAGTACCTGAAAAACTAATGTCATCGGCTAAAACTGTATCAAAATCTTCATCTTCGACTTCAAAAAAGTCTGCATCTTTTACTTGAAAC
>CAYJLT010000122.1:0-4259 GCA_964371295.1 uncultured Treponemataceae bacterium | reverse complement strand
TATGCATTGTTGATGAATCCCATGTAACACTGTCTCAAATTGGTGCTATGTACGAGGGCGATAAAAGCCGAAAAACAAACCTTGTAAACTTTGGCTTTAGGCTTCCCAGTGCTTTGGATAACAGGCCTTTGCGCTTTTCAGAATTTGAAGAAAAGTTAAACCAAACATTATATGTTTCTGCGACGCCTAGAGATATGGAACTAGAAAAAAGTGTACGAGTAGTTGAACAACTTATTCGCCCAACCGGACTTTTAGATCCACTGGTAGAAGTTCGACCAAGTGAAGGGCAAATGCAAGATATTTATCTAGAAGTAAAAAAACGCATAGAGCGAAATGAAAGGAGTCTTATCCTAACACTCACTAAAAAAATGGCAGAAGACCTAACCGATTATCTAGATGAGTTAAACCTCAAGGTTAAATACATTCACTCAGAAGTAGAAACCATTGAGCGGGTTGAAATCTTAAAGGGTCTTCGTGCGGGTGATTTTGATGTATTGGTTGGAATTAATCTATTGAGAGAAGGGATTGACCTTCCAGAAGTTTCATTTATCGCAATTTTGGATGCCGACAAAATTGGCTTTTTGCGTTCTACAACCAGCCTAGTTCAGATTATTGGACGAGCCGCACGGAACAGTGAAGGCAGAGTTGTTATGTACGCCGATAAAATGAGCCCAGCGATGAAAGATGCTATTGAAGAGACACAGCGCCGGCGTAAAATACAAGAAGAATATAATGAAAAGCACGGCATAACCCCTGCAACAGTTGCAAAGGCTATTGAAGATATACTAGTGCGCCAAAACGAAGAAAAAAAAGAAGCGGTGTTTACAGAGCTTTCTGTTATAAAATCTGCAACAAATATGTTTATACCTGCCCAACGCAAAAAGCTACTAAAGTTTATGGAAAAACAAATGCATGAACACGCAGAAAGGCTAGAGTTTGAAGAAGCTGCTCTCTTACGAGATGAAATAGAGCAAATTAAAAAGAGTTTTAAATAGAAAAAGGAGTAATAATGATGAGCGAAACAGAAAAAAGACCTACATGGGACGAGTACTTTATGGAGGTTGCGCGCACTATTGCAAAAAGGGCAACGTGTGACAGGGGAAAATCGGGCTGCGTTATTGCACGGGATAATCAAATATTGGTAACAGGCTATGTTGGCTCTCCTGTAGGCTTTCCACATTGCGATGATGTTGGCCACCAAATGAAAAAAATGATACATGAAGATGGTAGCGAAACAAATCACTGTGTGCGCACCGTTCATGCAGAACAAAATGCTATTTGCCAAGCGGCTCGCCATGGAATTCCTCTTGCAGGCGCTACTGTTTACTGTAAAATGACTCCTTGTAGAACATGTGCAATGCTTATAATTAACTGTGGCATAACACGTGTCGTGTGTGAAAAAAAATACCATGCTGGCGCAGAAAGTGAAGCAATGTTCAAAACGGCAAACATTCAACTTGAATACGTTGAAGAGGTTGTCGAGCAATACACAAACCAATAGAGCGCTAAAGTGAAAATAATTTTAGCAGGAACAGGAACAAGTCACGGAATTCCTGTCATA
Source organism: uncultured Treponemataceae bacterium (assembly GCA_964371295.1). GTDB lineage: Bacteria > Spirochaetota > Spirochaetia > Treponematales > Treponemataceae > CAYJFX01. Next base: position 2,698 of record CAYJLT010000122.1, on the reverse strand, counting down.
GGCTGTGAATGTGCTGTTTGCAAATCAGAAGACGCAAGAGATACGCGGTATAGAACGAGTGCCTTTGTCTATGCTAGTGATGGTACAACAATAATAATTGATGTTTCTCCAGAGTTTCGCCTTCAAGCGCTTCGATTTGGCTTATCTAAGGCGAGCGCTGTTCTTTTAACGCACGCGCATGCCGACCATGTGCACGGCTTAGATGATTTACGCATTTTTTCTCATACATGGAATCCAAAAAAAGTTAAAAAAGATTCTGTAAAAAAGGATCCCTTGAAAATTTTTGCTAATAAGAATACTGTAGAGGACGTAGAAAACCGATTTGACTATGTATTTAAAACAACACAAGAAGGCGGAGGAAAGCCATACCTAGAACTTGTCTGCGCCGATGCATACACAGAAGAAAACCCAATAATCTATGGTTGCCTAGAAATTATTCCTGTTCCAATAAAGCATGGTTGTTTGGATGTTACGGGCTGGAAAATTACGGATACTACAACAAGCAAATCTTTTGCCTATATTACCGATTGTAACTATATAAGTGATGATTCTATAGCTATAATAAAAGGCGTAGAGCATTGTGTAATTGATAGTTTACGAGAAAAAGAACATACAACGCACTTTTGTTTTAAAGAAAGCTTAGCATATGCTGAAAAAATTGGGGCTAAAAACACATGGTTTACACATATAAGCCACGACTTTTCACATACTCAAATAGAAAACTGGATTAATGAGCATAAAAAAGAAGGTCAAAAAAACATATACCCTTCTTTTGATGGTCTTGAACTCCAGTGTTAATAGCCCTGCTCATCAGAATCATCAAAAATATCTAAATCATCTTCTAACGCATCAATATCAACTACCATACCCTCTTCATCTGCAACAATAGGTAGTTGGGCCTTTTGCTCATCGATGATTTTTTCACTTTCAGTTATTTGTCCTTCTACTTGAGTGGCGGGAAGGGCATCAGGCATAAGTGTTTCATCATGTATTTCTTCTGTTGTTTCAAGATCGTCTGCTTCTTCCATTTCTTCTAGTAGCTCATCATCAACAAAAATCTCATCGCCTAAAGTTTTACTATCATCAAAATCATCTTCAATAGAAATATCTTCTGTTTCTAAAAGTGCTGTTGTTTTTGAGACTTCACCGCTATATTCAGGGTCAACTTCTGTATATGAAGCAGTGTAGTGTTTTGTATCTGGGTTAATTGAACGTTTTATCACATGTATTTTTAAGTCATTTAAAAGAACAACCATTTCTCTTGAGTATTCTAGAAGCTCTGAAAATTCAATGGTTGCTTCCTGTTCTTTTCCTGCCACGGTGAGTGTTTCTACAAGCTTAGCTTTTTCGTGGATGGCTTTATCGTGGGCAATAATTTTTGCATATTCTTCATGCATTGAGCATGCTTTTCCCTCTGGTCCATAGAGCCATTGAGCAAAAGGGGTTGTTTTTTCGGGGATAAATTGGCGAATTTCATCTGAGCGGCCATGCAAAAAGTCTAAGAGTCTTACGGTCCATTCAAGGTGGTCAAAAATGGCTTCAAGAAGAGAGTGTAGTTCTGTTTTATCTGCTTTCCACATATCGTACGGGGTGTCAGCTAAATGGAAAACATCTATAAATTTTCGTATTTGTTCAAGTTTTTTTGCGTTATATACCGCATTTGCATAGATTGGTGCTTGTACATGGCTTAAGTGGAGAGCTTCTTCTGTGTTGCGCTTTAAAATATCACGGATTTTCTCAGTGCTATCATGAATTCCAGCCAGGTGATCTGTGTTTGAGTCTACCTTTGATTTAATTATATTCATGCGCTCTGATATTTCATCTTCCGTTTTTCTAATCTGTATAAAGCTATTATGAATGGTATTATTTTTTTCGCCTAACTCACCGTAATAAGTAATAACATCATCAAAAATTTCTACAACTTCTAAAACATCACTATTGATTTTTTCAAATGCAACCCCTGTGAGGTTTCTGTGCTCTACCGCTTGTGTTATTAATGTTGTCATACCGGCAAGCGAAGATGTTATTGTTTGTACTTGGTGGGCTGTTTTTTCTGCAAGCGTTCGTATTTCGTCAGCAACAACGGCAAAACCAAGGCCTGCTTGTCCTGCGTGTGCTGCTTCAATTGAAGCATTCATTGCTAAAAGGTTTGTTTGCGCTGCAACAGATGCAACTATGGTAATGGTGTCTTTTATTACTCCTATATTTTCTGATATTTGTGTTACTGTTTCTATTGTTTGTTTAACTGTCTGTAATGATTTTTGTGTGAGGCTTCCAAGTTGTTGGGATTTTTCTTTTTTATCTGAAAGTCCTTCAAGGAAGTCATTTAAGCGAATTGTTATTTCATCGATAAGCTCGCCTGTTTTTGTAATTGACTGTACTTGGTTGTCCATAAAGGTTCCATACTCTGTAATGTTTTCTTGAACAATAGTGTTTTCTTTTAGTGACGCCTCAAGAAGATTTTCGAGGTTTTCCACGCGAGATCCAATAAAGTCTGCACCTAGTGATATTCTTGATGCATTCGTAATAGCTTTTTGCACCTCAGTTAAAAAAACGTTTGAAGAGTCTTGTGCATTAATAACTGCTGCTTTTACATTTTCTACTAAGTCGTTTAAGTTACTTAGTATTATTCCATTAAGCAGCGTTTCTGCGCTTCCAATTGTTGGTGTGGTAAAGCCTAAGTTACATCTTGGACTGA
>CAYJLT010000121.1:0-4288 GCA_964371295.1 uncultured Treponemataceae bacterium | reverse complement strand
AGCTTTTGTGAAACTCTTTTGCCTCACTTACGTGTTTTGTTGACATTACATCGAGATATTCATCGCTCGTTTTAGGCATTGTATTTTTAGTCCAAAGTATATTTTCCATACTTTTATGATACCATACAATGGAAAAAAAGCAAGAGGTAAAAGCCTAAAAAACTAAATTTATTTTAGAAAACCTAAATTTTTTTTAGTTTTTTTGTACATTTTTATTAAGCCTAAGTGGAAACGAGCTTTCTACACGTTGCTTTGCTAAAAGGCAGGCCCCAAACGCAGGGTCATTGCGACGGATTACCCGTTTTAAATTCGGTGTAATAGTAAGTAATTTTTTTTCGATGTTTGTACAAAAGTCTGGTTCATGCTCTAAAATCCCACCAGAAAAAACAATTTCACAGGACGGCATCTCCCCTACTTGGGTATATACGCTTGAACAAAGCTTTACCAAGCTGTTTTCTGCTTGGTCTAAGATATCCAAGCAAAGAAGATCCCCTTGTCGACCACCTTCAAAAACGATATTCGCAAAAGAAGCAATTTTTGCTTTGTCAAATTTTGTGTACACAAATGGAAAAAGCTCCCTAAAGCTCGTAACAGTGTAATAAGATCGAATGAGCTCGGGCAATAGAGACTTTTCATCCCGTCCTTCAGTGGATGCTATTCCCCTTGCTAAACCTTGCATGCCAATCCAATACCCCGAACCTTCGTCACCTAATACATGGCCCCATCCTCCTGCACGCACAACAGTGCCATCATTTTTTAAGGCTGATGCAATAGAGCCTGTGCCTGAAATAAGAATATACCCTTCGGTTTTTTCTAAGCCTCCTACAAGGGCAGTAATACTATCATTGCACAAAAAAACAGGGCAAGAAAACAATAATGTAGTCTTAAAAAAATCTTCAAACATCTTTTTTTCATTTGGGGATTCAAGACCTGCACTACCAAAACAGCCTGCAGCAAACATATTAGGAGAAAACGAAAGCGTTTCTAACATTTCATGAACAAGTAGTATCATGTTTTGTTTCACTGTTTCTTCATTTGACGCATGGATGTTTAAGCATGCTCCCGTTCCTTCGTACAAAACAGTGTTATGCTCATCTAATACAGTAATTCTGCCGTGTGTTCCGCCGCCGTCTATACCAAAATAGTACTGCACTAGACCTTTCCTCCAGATAAGTCCTTCTGTCCACCCTCACGTGTAGCAAGAATTTTGTTTATGTTTTTGTCATTCGTATCAAGAAGTTCTTTTGCTTCATCTTTTGATAGAGCAAATAGCACCATAACAATTGCTGTTCGAACCTGTTTATCGGATGCATAAAAAGCGTTTTCTGCTACCTCTGCATCGCAATTTGTAATTTCTTTTATTAAACGAATAGAGCGTTTTATAAGCTTTGCATTTACTGGAACGAGGTCAATCATATAATTATTATACACTTTTCCTAAGCGAATCATTGCCGTGGTTGTTATCATATTTAATACCAGCTTTTGGGCTGTGCCAGCTTTCATACGTGTTGACCCAGTAACAATTTCAGGCCCAACAGGAATGCATATGGGAAAATCACAACACGTAAAGATGAGAGAATCCTTGTTACAGCCAATTGCCCCTACTGGGCTCCCTAAAGATTGTGCATATTGCATTGCGCCCACAACATAAGGCGCAGAACCCGAGGCAGTTATTCCAATAAGCATGTCTTTAGAAGAAAAGGTTTCTCCTTGTAACTGCTCTATGCCTTGCTGTGAATCATCTTCAGCATTTTCTACTGACTTTCGTAAAGCAACATCACCACCTGCTATAAACCCCTGAACCATGTCAGGGCTCACGCCATAGGTCGGAGGGCATTCAGAAGCATCAAGAACACCAAGCCTACCCGAAGTTCCCGCACCTAGGTAAAAAAGCCTTCCTCCTGCCTTAAAACATTCCACCAAACAATCAATAAGATTTGCAAGCGATGGAATAGATTGCTCAATCACCAAAGGAATGGTTTTATCTTCGGCATTGATAATTCGTAGTATTTCTTCTGTTGTTTTTAAGTCAATTTGAAACGAAGCAGGATTCCTTTGCTCCGTTAGCGGAACGTCACTCATATATACTCTCCTATAAAATCTATAATAATCATTACCACTCGATAAAACTTACAATGCTTTTCCCAGTATCAGTCCCGAGTCTATGTGCTCAAGAACAAAAAAACCCATTGCAGTATAAAAGGCTATTGCCTTTTCATTGGAAGAGCCCACACCAAGGTGAACACCGGATACTTTTTTTTCTTTTAAGCGATTTAAGAATACGTGCATTAGAGCTTTTCCACACCCTTTTCCTTGCAACGAAGGTAAAATATCTATATGTAAATGTGCAGGAAAGTCCTTTGCCCAATCTTTTTTACTGCGTTCGTGTACGTTATGAAACAGTTTTATAATTCGATTCTCAAAATCAGTTTTTCCTTCATACGGAAGAGCATATCGCTTACGCAGAGGGGGAAGCCATTCATTTTCCATCCACTCATTAAAACTGTCGGAATTTGTGCAACCTAAAATATACCCTTGGGGTACTCTTTGTTCTATTGTTTTGGGTTTTTCAGAATTGGTATCAGCCTCTTCTACAACAAAACAACAGTCCCTTTCAAAATAAAGATAGTTTGAAGCATAATAATGGCCAATCATGTTTACATCATAAAACATGTTTTCTGCACTCGTGCCGCTAAAACCTGTTTTTAAACAAATTTCATTTAAATACGGAGCATCACTAAGATGAGCTTCGCGAATTACTGTTGGGTCTTGCATAGCAATATCTCCTTACCCTCATAACCTTTTATACCATTTTTTGGCGCTTTTGTATAGAACACTAGTGAAAAAGCAACAAGTATGGTATACTACATCAATGAAAATACAACATGCAATTGGTCTTATGAGTGGAACTTCTGTTGATGGTATCGATGCAGTCCTTGTTGAAATTTCAGGGCACGGCACACATACTTCTGTAAAAGAAAAAGCATTTATAAGTGTGCCGTATGAAGAACAAATAAGAACACGTTTACTTACCTTGGCACAAGGCAGCGTTGGTGGCTCTGAAGAATTGTGCAAGGTAAACTTTTTACTTGGCACGTTATGTGCAGAGGCATGCGAGGCACTTTGTAATCATGCAAAAATACCACTTTCAAACATAGATTTTGTCGGAAGCCATGGTCACACCTTTTATCATATTCCTCAAAAGATGGCATACCTAGGTAGAACATTTTCATCCACCTTACAATTGGGGGAAGCCTCAGTTATAGCAGAAAAAATGAATTGCCCCGTAGTAAGTGACTTTCGAGTGCGTGATGTTGCGGCAGGAGGTCAAGGTGCGCCACTTGTACCATACACAGAATTTCTTCTGTATAGTGATAAAGAGCGAAATATAGCCCTTCAAAATATTGGAGGGATTGGGAATGTTACCATAATCCCTAAAGGAGGCAGTTTAGATTCTGTACTTGCCTTTGACACAGGCCCTGGAAACATGCTTATAGATGCACTGGTATTCTGCTACACAAATGGCAAACAGTTTTATGATGCAAAAGGAGCTATTGCAGCCTCGGGAAGCACACATCAAGATCTACTAAACTTCCTTTTAGAAGATGAATATTATAGTAAATCGCCACCTAAAACTACTGGAAGGGAAATGTACAATGATGCATTTATAGAGAATTTACTCAATAAAGCCACCTCATTAAACGTCTCTTTTCCTGATATTATTTGCACAGCAACGGCATTTACCGCAAAAACAATAGCCCTTGCTATAAAACATCATGCGCCATGCCCCATTGATAGGCTTATAATAGGCGGAGGTGGAAGCAAAAATGCAACATTGTTTCACTTTTTAAAAGAATCATTACCCGAGTGTGAAGTTTTGATAAATGAAGACATTGGACTAAACAGCGATTCAAAAGAGGCCATTGCCTTTGCGATTCTTGCAAATGAAACTCTTAATGGCAATGCCAATAATGCCTTAGGCGCAACTGGAGCGAGCCACCGAGTAGTTATGGGAAAGGTTAGTTTTTAGTCTAGCTAGCTATTGATTGCCAAAACCTCTTGTTCAGAAAGTCCCGTAATTTCTGCAATAGTTTGCGTATCAAGACCTTTATTTAATGCTCTTTTTGCATTTTCAAGAGCGTTTTCGCGTGCTCCTTTCTCCATACCTTTCTCCATACCTTTCTCAAGGCCTTTTTCAAGGCCTTTTTCAAAGCCTTCTTCCATACGTCTCTCAGCCTCGGTAAGACGCCCTATTTCATCAAAATACGAAATAAGGCGCTCTGTGTAC
>CAYJLT010000120.1:0-4298 GCA_964371295.1 uncultured Treponemataceae bacterium | reverse complement strand
ATGGTCCTATTCTACAAGGTTTTGCCCTTCCAATTAGTGACCTTTCGAGAGGTTGCTCAGTTGATGAAATTGTTACAACATCAGCAATAACACTTGTTCAGGCTGGAAACTAGCGAAGTATCCGCAGATTACGCAGATTAATGGGATTTTTATTATTACAAAACAATAAACTGTTTTATAAAATGAAAATATTTTATGCCTAAAAAACTCTTATATTTTTTTTATGGTCTTTTGATTTTAATAGGAAAAATCTGCGTAATCCTATAAATCTGCGGATAAAATGTATGTAGTAATTGACAAAAAACTTTGCTTTGTGATATAATCATAAAACAGCTTGGGACCGTAGCTCATCCGGATAGAGCAATTGCCTTCTAAGCAATAGGTGGGGGGTTCGAGTCCCTCCGGTCCCGCAAAAACATCGCATACGCGATGTTTTTTTTATTCTATCCCATTGCTTTTATAAATAGAACAGCAAAAAATCCGCAAACAATCATCTTTAAGCCAGTTCCAAGTAAAAATCCTAAAAACGATGCCCACGCAGAAGAAAATGCTTTTTTTGCATCCTTTCTGTCATGAATAAGCTCCCCTATAAAGGCTCCAATTAGTGGACAAACAATAATACCAATAGGCGCAAAAAAGATACCTGCAAAAATACCAATGGTAGAGCCAATAAGGCCCGCCTTTGTGCCTCCCTTTTTTTTGGTAAGCCATACGGGCGCTATGTTATCAAGAGCGGTAATGGCAATTGCTATAAGGGCAGTAATTATGAGTGTTGGAATGGTAACGGATGAATCTATAAAGAAGAGTAGTAAAAGTGATAGCCAGGCAAGTGGTACACCTGGAATGATTGGCACAAGGCATCCAATAAAGCCTGCAATAAGTAAGATAATTCCAATAGTTATTATAGTTATTTCCATGTGTTACTCCTTATTATTGTCTACAACACATACTTGAGGGTAGCCAAAGATTGGATGCGAAAATGTCTTAAAGGTAGTGCCATATGCACTGTGGAGCAAGTCACTCGCAATTATTTGTTCAACACTTCCACTTAGTATTTGAGCTTCATCTTTATCCAGTGTTTGTAAACTTTTTAATAAAACTATTCTATCAGCAAATGCCGCGGCTGCATTTAAATCGTGTATTGCTATAATAACACAATTATTCTTATTATGGGCAATATCTCGAAGTTTTTTTAAAATATCATTTTGGCAGCCAATATCAAGATTTGCTACAGGTTCATCAAGTAAGAGGAATGGACTTTGCTGTACAATAGAGCGGGCAATTCTAACCCTTTGTAGCTCGCCTCCAGATAAGCTGTGTATGCTTCTATTGGCAAGGTGGTGAATGTGTAAGTCATTCATGGCCTCTTCTACAAGCTCAGTATCATGCTTTGAGTACCACTTTGACCAAGATGTATGTGAAAATCTTCCAGAAAGAATGGCTTCTTGCACTAAAAAATCCCACACACTGTGTTCACTTTGGGTCATAAGAGATATTTGTAAGGCTATATCATTTCGTTTCATAGTATCAAGGTTTCGATTATTTACAAGAATGCTTCCTTTGTAGGTGAGCGTACTTTTTTCAATGCCCGATAATAGCGATAAAAAGGTAGACTTTCCACTTCCATTTGGTCCTATCACGCATACAAGTTCACCCAAATGAGCTTCAAATGAAATATCTTTTAATATGTGCTTGTCGCCGTACCACGCATGTACGTCTTTACACTGTAACAAATAGGTAGAATTATGCTCAGCCATTAAAAAGCCCCCTTCGTTTTTGAATAATAACAATAAAAAAGGGTGCTCCCAACATTGCTGTAACGATTCCAACTGGTAGCTCTGTGGGCGATGCAATGGTTCTTGCAAGAGTATCTGATGCTACTAGTATTATGGCGCCCCATAGCATTGCAAAAAAAACTACATTTCTATGTGCATTTCCATAAAGTTTACGCGCTATATGTGGAGCAATGAGGCCTACAAAGCCTATGGTTCCTGCAACACTCACTGCGCACGCACATGCTAGAGAGCCTGCAATGAGGATTAATAATCTTGTTTTTTTTATGTCAACTCCAAGTGATTGAGCGCTCTGTTCACCTGCAGAAAGAACATCTAAAGGGCGAATGCAGAAAAAAAGTAACACAATAGCGCACAATGATGGAAAACTAATTAAGGCTATTTCATCCCAACCGCGCCCATTAAAACTTCCCAAGGTCCACACGTAGACTTGATGGAGTTCTTGATAGCGCAAAAGAAGGAGTATAGATATAATGGCAGATAATAATGCAGATAAAGACGTACCAATTAAAAGCATCATAACCGTACCATTTGAGCCAGATAATTTATATGAAAGAATGTACACCAGTATTGCTGAACAAAGGGCTCCAATAAAGGCAAAAATAACAATAGGACTCAACACACTAGAGCTAAGTATACTTAGGGGTAAAAATATAGATAATACCGCACCGAGTGTTGCTCCCGATGAAATACCAACAAGGCCTGAGTCTGCCAAGGGATTTCTAAAAAAGCCTTGAAACACTGCGCCAGATCCACCGAGGAGCATTCCACAAAGGGCAGAAAGTAAAATTCTAGGTAGGCGTATATCAAAAACTATTATGTGCTCTATAGATTTTTCTACAGTTGCTAAAAAAAGGTTTTCGAAATGTATTTTCTCAGCTCCAAAAAACAGTGAAATAATAACGATGGCAAGTAATGCACCCATGGTGAGTAGGGTATATATGAGTTGGCGTGTTTTTGAAAAACCCATAATACGCGGCTTAAAAAACTTCATGTGGATATAACGTCCTTGCAATGATTTCTACCGCTTGTGCTGCTCTGGGGCCAGGTCTCGTAGTAATATCTGCATCTATATAATATAGTGAATCATGAATTACAGCGTCAACATTTTGCCAACCACTTCTTTGTTTTACATCTTCTTTTGTAATGGCTCCATCATCTGGAAGGAGTATTACTTGGGGGTTTCTCACTAAAATAGTTTCTTCACTTACAACGGGGTACGCACTCGCAATATCAAAAAAAATATTTTCGCCGCCTGCTGTTTTTATAATGTCATTTATATAGGATGTAGCGCCCACACTCATAAATGGTTCATGCCATACTTCCCAATAAACCGCTTTTTTTTGACTATTTTGTATTTTTCCCATCAATGATTCAATATCTTTTTTCATTTGTAAAACAAGTTTTTCACCAGCTTCATTCTTTCCTGTAATGTGAGAAATACTAATAATCTCATCATAGATAGATTCAATAGTTTGTGCATCTGATAAATATAGCTGAATACCATAGCTTTCTAATGGACGTTTTAAATGATCATGCATACCCTGTGTTCCATACACAAAATCAGGTTGTAAAGCAATTATACTTTCTAAGCTAAAAGCCTTTCCATCAAATCCACCAAGGGTTGGAATACTTTCAGCTTCTAAAGGAAAATTACAAAAATCTGTACGGGCAATTACTCGGTCGCCTGCTCCAATTGCAAATAAAATCTCTGTTGCTGCAGGGGAGAGAGAAACAATTTTTGTAGGCATTTCCTTACTTTGTGATGTTTCAGGGGAACCACCTGCAAAAAGTAAAGAAATTAAAAATAAAAAACCTATATTTGTAAGTATTTTTTTCATGAATGTTTTCTATCCTTTATATTGTAAAAAGTAAAAATCCCATTAATCTGCGTAATCTGCGGATAAGAAAATTCTTTACATTTCATAACTAAAACCTATTTTAACATTTAGCTTAGGCATTGGATAGCCTTCTACTAAAACATAATCTACATTTAAAATATTATTAACTGAAGCAAATGTTGCAAAATGCTCATCAATATTTTGGTTTACCGTTAGGTCCAGTAACACAAATGAATCTAGCGCAGAAGCATTTCCTACCAAAGTATAAGTTGCATACCGTGTGCTTTCAAAGCTTCCGCTAAGAATAACATTTCCTGTTTCCCACGGCACTTCAACTGATGCGTGTATTCTGTGCTCTGGCATATATGGCATTCTAATATTTGAATCGAATGTGTAACCATCTGTAAGGATATACGAAAGTAAAAGAGAATATCCAAGTGAAAATTGCACATGTTCAAAAAAACTACTGGTGATGTTAATATCGCTTCCCCAAATAAAAGCCTCTCCTATATTTTGTGGAGACCATACACCATTCATATTAGCCCAGTGTATTGTGTTTTTTGCCGATGTTACAAAAATTGATGCATTTCCTAAAAACAAGTCAGGAACTGCGTATTCTACAATTAAATCTGCTCCAAAACCATCTTCATTTTTAAGATTTGGA
>CAYJLT010000119.1:0-4325 GCA_964371295.1 uncultured Treponemataceae bacterium | reverse complement strand
AATAAAATGACACTTTTATACATAGACCCAGGCACAGGAAGTGCCCTGTTCTCAATTGTAATTGGACTTTTAACAACATTATATTTTGTTGGACGAGCACTCATTATAAAATTTAAGTTTAAGCTTACGGGCAAAAAAGCTAACACTGCTTTATCGGAAAACACTTTTGCAATTTTTTGCGAAGGACCACAATATTTATCAGTTTTCTTACCAGTACTTAAAGCATTTGAAGAAAAAAAGGTTGAAGTTAGCTATCTAACTTCAGTAAAAGATGACCCTGCCTTTTCTGAAAAGTATGAGTTTGTAAAGCCAGAATATATTGGCGAAGGTAATACCGCTATTGCAAGACTTAACTTTCTTCAAGCACAAGTATGCCTCATGACAACACCAGGCTTAAACGTATATCAGTTAAAGCGATCAAAAGGTGTAAAGCATTACTCACATGTTTTACATATGGCAAGTGATGCAACAATGTACCGCCTTTTCGGTTTAGATTATTTTGACTCTGTCTTACTAAGTGGCGACTATCAAAAAAAAGATATTCGACTTTTAGAAGAAATGCGCTCGCTACCTCAAAAAGACCTTGAAACTGTAGGATGCCCTTATTTAGATGTTTTACAAGAAAAATACAATGCTACAAAAGAAAGTGCATTAAACGATAAAAAAGGTTTTACAGTACTAATTTCACCAAGCTGGGGACAAAATGCACTTCTTACGCGCTATGGAAAAAAACTAATTGATCCATTAGTACGTAGTGGGTTTAATATTATTATCCGCCCTCACCCACAATCAAAAAAATCAGAAAGTGCAATGTTAGATGCTTTGCACATTGAATATAAAGATGTCGCAAACATTTCTTGGGACTATGAAAAAGACAATACAGCTTCAATTGCAAAGTCTGACATAATGATTTCTGACTTTTCCGGTATTATTTTTGACTACACATTTTTACATGATAAACCATTTTTATACGTGCATGAAAACTTTGACCTTCGCCCCTATGATGCCGATGACTTAGCAGAGCTTGAAGCACCTGTACAGCCATGGCAATTTGACGTTCTTCCAAGCATCGGTAAAAACCTAGAAGAAAAAGATTTTGAAAATATCAAAAACATTATACAGTCTTTAAGCGATAGTAAAGAACTTGCAGAAAATAGAAAAAAAGCTCGCGAAACTGCATGGATGAATCAAGGACAAGCAGGGAAAAATATTGCAGAATATATGATAAATACAGCACAAGAAAACAAGGAAGTAAACTAATATGCAAGCATTAATGTTAGCAGCAGGAATGGGAAAGAGACTTGGCCCTTACACAGAACACACAACTAAGTGTATGGTAAAAGTAAATGACAAAACACTCATAGAATACTGTATAGAAGCACTATTGGAAGTTAATATAACAAATCTCGTTATGGTTATTGGTTACAAGGGTGATGTACTACAAGACTTTTTAAAAGACAAATACCCATCAATGTCTATAACATGGATAGAAAACCCTGTATACAATAAAACAAATAATATTTATTCACTTTATCTTGCAGCTTCTGCGTTGGAACAGGATGATACCATTCTCTTAGAAAGTGATCTCATATTTGACTCAAGTATTCTATCTGAATTACTCGAAAACAAAGAAAAAAACCTTGCAGTGGTTTCACCCTTTGAATCTTGGATGGATGGTACTGTAACACTACTTGATAAAAATAATAATATAACTGGTATGCTTGGAAAAGATACTTTTGATTGGAAAAACAAAAAACAATATTATAAAACCGTAAATATTTATAAGTTTTCTAAAGAATTTTCTCACCAATATTATATCCCGTTTTTAGAAGCGTATCAAAAAGCGTATGGACAAAATGAATATTACGAACAAGTATTAAAAGTAATTTCATTTTTAAATTCAAGCACATTAAAAGCCTTACAAGTGAGTGGTGACCGATGGTATGAAATTGATGATATTCAAGATTTAACAATAGCATCAAACCGCTTTGCAAAGGATGATGATAAACTTACACTTATGCAAAATCGCTACGGTGGATATTGGCGTTTTCCAAATATGCTCGATTATTGCTATTTAGTAAATCCTTACTTTCCAACAAAAAATCTTGTAAAAGAACTTAAAGCAAACTTCAAAACACTGCTAACTGAATATCCAAGTGGTGCAAATGAACAAAGTATGCTTGCTGGAAAAATGTTTGCAATAAAATCAGAAAAAATAGTTGTCGGAAATGGAGCTGCAGAACTTATTTCAGCTCTAACTGAATATATAAAACCTCCGTTTGCTATCCCCTATCCAACATTTAATGAATACCCAGAGCGATTTATAAAGCAGTATGGAAAAGACTGCATACAAAAAATTCACTCAAACCCAATAAACTTTAGATACGATGCAAGTACTATAAAAAATGCCGTTATAGAAGCAGAAAAAAATGGAACAATGCCATCAACAGTTTTACTTATAAATCCTGATAATCCAAGTGGGAATTTTATAGGTGAAAAGGATGCAATAGATCTTATTTCCTTCTTAAAAGAAAAAGATATTTTGTGTATTTTTGATGAGTCTTTTATTGATTTTTCAGAAAGTTCCGTGCGCTACACACTTTTTAACGATTCGTTATTAGAAGAATATCCAAATCTCATTGTTATTAAAAGTATCAGTAAAAGTTACGGAGTTCCAGGATTACGCCTTGGTGTATTAGCATGCAGCGATGAGGGTTTAATTAAAAAGCTAAAAAAAGAAATTTCCATTTGGAATATAAATTCATTTGGAGAATACTTTATGCAGATTATTGGCAAGTATAAAAAAGACTATGCTATTGGATGTGATAAAATAGTAGAGGAAAGAACAAGATTTATAAAAGAGTTACGGCTAATTAACGGGCTAGAAGTTTTTGATAGCGAAGCAAATTACGTACTTTGTAAGCTTACCTCGCCGCTACCAAGCTCTGCCTCTCTTACAAAAGAATTATTGGCTAATCACAGTATTTTCATCAAAGACTTATCATCAAAAGAAAGCTTTGAAAACGGTCAATATATTAGACTTGCAGTAAGGTCAAAAGAGGATAATGATAGCATTCTCGCTGCATTGAAAAAATATTAAAAATCTTTACTATGAAAAAGCAATCTCCAGACATTTCATTCATTCTCCCCATTTACAAAACACCAAAGGACTTTTTCATTAAATGCGTTCAAAGTATTCTTAAGCAAACGCATGAAAATATTGAAATTATACTTGTTGATGATGGCTCTCCCGATAACTGCCCTTCACTATGCGATTCCTTTGCAAAAGATGATAGCCGTATCACTGTTATTCACCAAAAAAATGCAGGTGTTGGAAATGCGCGTAATACAGGATTGAAAAAGGCAAAAGGAACTTGGGTTTGCTTTGTGGACCCTGATGATTGGCTTGAAGACACAATGGCAGAGCAAGCACTCAACGCAATTAATAATAGCAAAACATCACTTCCAATTGATGTCCTTTTTTGGAACTATATTAAAGAATATGGGCGTACTTCGGAAAAAATACAGTATTTTGATAATGAAGTAAGACAGTTTGCAACTAAAGAGCAATTACAAGAACTTCATAGGCTATCCATTGCATTAACGAGTGGTGTTGGGTCTATTTGGGCAAAACTATATAGAAGGGATTTTCTTATTGCCCATAAACTTTTTTCAAATGAAGACTTGCCCCGAGGGCAAGATGTAGAGTACAACGTGAGGGTCTTTTCATACGTAAAAAATGCTCTCTATGTACCCAGTTTTTCCTATAACTATCGATATGATGACAATACTGCATCTACGGCGTTTAATAAGCACTTTAAAGACTATCTTATTCGCTTTACAAACGAACTGTACAGCGACGTAATAAACGAAGAAAATAAAGAGCAATTACTTAAAGAAGTATATATCAGAGCTATCCATGTAATTCTTACCATTTCTGTTCGTTACACATTTCATAAAAACAACCTCGATCCCTTGTACATAAAAATAAAAGATTTTAAAAACATGATTTCTACCGATATCTTTAAGAAAGCAATTGCACTAACAACATATACTGACTTTTCACTGCCTCGTAGAATTGCCCTCTTTTCGCTTAAACATTCATTTGTTTTAGGAATATATCTTATTGCAAAAATTCGTCAATTTCAGTATAGTATAAAACAATGAAAATAGTAAAAATACAAGGCGGACTTGGAAACCAAATGTTTCAATATGCATTTGCTAAGAGCCTTGAGAGCCATGGCTTTGCCGTTTCTCTCGATACAAGTCTTTATTCAAAAAAACTTACACGTGGTGGTATAAACTATACACATAACGGATTTGAG
>CAYJLT010000118.1:0-4367 GCA_964371295.1 uncultured Treponemataceae bacterium | reverse complement strand
AGGACAAGATTACAGAGCTTGTGATAACTATGGTCCTTTATACGGAAAATATTAAGGTTTTTTAACCTTATTCAAAATCCCTTTGTATTCAAAGGGATTTTTTTTGCTGTTTACTAGCGGTAGTAACAAATATATGGTAAAATAGAAAAAGAAAAGGAAAAAATATGAGTAAAGAACGAATACCAATAATTATTGACTGTGACCCGGGCCACGATGATGCAATAGCACTTGTTATTGCGCTTGCAAGTGAAAAGCTCGATGTGTTAGCAGTGACTTGTGTTGCAGGCAATCAAACATTAGATAAAACATCAAACAACGCGAGAAGAATTCTTACCTTTTTAGAAAAAAGAGTTCCAGTTGCAAAAGGTGCTGATAGGCCTCTCATTAGAACACTGCGAACAGCGGGTGAAGTTCATGGAACAACGGGGCTTGATGGTCCTGATTTAAAAGACGCAGACTTCGATTACGAAAAAGAAACTGCTTGGGAGTTGCAAAAGCGGCTAATAATGGAAAGTAAAACAAAGGTTACCCTTGTTGCAGTTGGGCCTTTAACAAATATTGCAACACTTTTAAGAGCTTTTCCATATGTAAAAGAAAACATAGAAAAAATTGTTATTATGGGCGGTGGCCTTAACAATGGTAATACAACTCCTACGGCTGAGTTTAATATTTTAGTCGACCCTGAAGCTGCGCATATTGTATTTAATGCGGGGATTCCCCTTGTTATGTGCGGCTTAGATATAACCGAAAAATCATTTATAATGGCAAATGAAGTTGAGCATTTGCGAAAAAATTGTAAACGAACGGGAATCTTTGTTGCAGAGCTTATGAGCTTTTACTCAAAATATAATATTGCGCTAGGTTTTCCAGGAGGGCATGTTCATGATGCGTGTGCCATTGCCTATCTTATTCAACCAGAAATGTTTAAGACTGAGGACTTATATGTTACGGTAGAAACAGAAGGGCGCTATACTACCGGCATGACCATTGCAGATAGACGTTTTAACCCAAAAAAACAAATTGAGCAAAGCCCAAACAGTGCTTTGGTGCAAGGTGCTACAAAACCGAATGTTACAGTATGTATGGATATTGATAGAAAAGCGTTATTTGATTTACTGGAACAGAGCTGCCTTTCTTACGGATAGGTAAAAAAATAGCTATTGACTTATAGAACTATTTTATATATTATAGTAGGATAGTAGAGGATTGTATTTAATGAAAAAAGCCATAGTCTATTGCATTTTGTTGTTTTCAGTAATAAACGTATCTTATTCTCAAAATATTTTAACCGCCGCAGATTTTTTTGAATCTGTTTCTCAAGCTGTTTCAGCAATTGGAAATTATGAAGCGGATATGGATGTTCGCATTGGCAGTGGTGATGAAATGAACGCAAGAGTGTCTTTTAAACAACCGAATCTTTTACGAATAGATTTTTCATCACCAGCAACACAAGCAATTGTATTCAATGGAAATCAATTAACTATTTTTTTGCCAAATTCAAACGTTATATTAAATCAGACAGTACAAGGACAAGGTACATCGGCAGATGGAATGAGTTTAGCAACACCTGAAGGACTTGCATTGATGAAGCGTTATTACTCAATTTCATATGAGTCAGGTCAAGCCCCTGTTCCGCTAGAACCTGCAGAGCTAGGCACCCCTGAGTCAGAAGAAATGGTTGTAAAGCTATTATTAAATAGAAAAAATACAACTGAAGGATTTAGAACAATTAATCTAGCAGTTAACCCCGATACACTTTTGATTCGTCGTGTTCAAGCTGTGTCGGTAGAAGGAATAGAATTTATATTTGATTTTACAAATTATGCAATAAATCAAAATATACCAGATATGCGCTTTCTTTTTGATATGCCATCTGCTGGTAGTACATTTAATGATTTTTTATTTGCAGAATCTGAATAGTGGGAAGAGATGGAAAACTTTGGAGCAATTTTAAGAGAAAAACGAGAAGAAAAGAATATTTCGATAGAGGTAGCATCTAGAGATACTACTATTTCTCGTCATTATATTGAAGCATTGGAAAATGAACGAACAGATATATTTCCAAGCAATACCTATGTGGCAGGCTTTTTACGCAATTACTGTGATTACCTAGGACTTGATTCATCGTATATTTTAAAAATATTTAATGCAAAGCTCATCCAAGAAACACCTACACCAGTGACACTTTTACACCCCAAAAAGAATTATACAAAACGTATAGTTATAATAGCGTCGAGTGCCTTCGTTGTATGTGTTGCTGCAATTCTTCTTGTATACTTTTTTGTGATTGTTCCACAGCAATTGGCAGAAGATGCACTTAATTTTGCACGTAACGATGGTGAAACATATGCACTGTCCGCCATACCATTTCAAAAGCGGCTTTACGAAGGTGATAAACTTTCTTTAAGAATTGATGACGAAACCTTATACTTAGAGGTTTCAGATACATTAAATGCACTTGCATTTGAAACACCTTTAGGGCTACAGTTTGTTGAACTAGGTGAAGAGTTAGAAATTGATGTTGACGGAAAAAATGGTTCAGACTTTGTAATATTTTTATCGGATATTTCACAAACTGATGCTTCTTTAGGAGCTGAAATACGAGCCTTTTTAACTACTCAATCTAGTTCAGGAACAGCATTGTTATTTGATGATGGCAGCGAAATTGCCTTAGCTTCCGAGCTGCCAACTTCACTAGCACAAACTGTTATTTTAGAAGATAATAGAGCCTATCCTTTTACCATAAATGCAACATTTCGAGATGTATGTTTACAACGCTACATATCTGATAGAAACGAGCCTGTTGAAACACTTTTTATGGCAGGTGATGAGCTCATTATGCAAGCGAATAATGCTATTCGTATGTGGATGTCAAACTCGAATGCAGTTACTATGGAATTAATTGCAGATGGTCGATCGTATGATTTAGAGGTCGGCCTTCCAGGTGAAGTTTCAGCACAAGATGTTCGTTGGATTATTGAAGGCGATAATGAGTACAAGCTTGTGGTAATGGATATTGAGTAAAAACTTTTATGTTGACATGCACGGGTGTGCAAAAAATCAAGTAGATGCTGAGCTGATTACCCACCGCTTACAAAGTAAAGGGTGGGCCTTAGTAGAAGATGCTGAATATGCAAACCTAATAGTAGTGAATACTTGCGGGTTTATTGAAAGCGCAAAAAAAGAATCCTTAGATGCAGTGATTGCTGCACGAAAAAGTTATCCAAATGCAAAAATACTCATGGCAGGCTGCCTTTCTGAGCGCTATGCTGATGTTTTTGAAACTGATTTACCTGAAGTTGATGGAATTTTTGGTAATGGTGATTTATCAAAAATTGATGCTTTAGTAGATTCGATGGAAGAGGGGAATAGGCCAGTAGAAACATATGCTCAAGTTGGCGTTTGTGATGGTAAGCGAACAAATCTTTTTGACTATCCTTCGAGCAGTTACATAAAAATCACCGAAGGGTGTGATAACTGCTGTTCATTTTGTGCTATTCCGCTTATTCGTGGCTCACTTCGAAGCCGCACTATAGAGTCAATTGTAGAAGAAATAAAAGACTTGTACGCAAAAGGCATATTTGAATTTAACCTTATAGGGCAAGACCTCGCTGCGTTTGGAAGCGAACACTTTACAAAAGAGCAGCAGAAGTCCTTTGATTGGGATGATATTGGAAAAAGTCCTTTGGCCGAGTTACTAGGGAAGATAAGTGAACTAAAGGGAAATTTTTGGGTTCGCCTACTATACATACATCCTGATCATTTTCCGCGCGATATTCTTCCAATAATAAAAAGTGATACAAGATTTTTACACTACTTTGACATTCCTTTTCAGTCTGGTGATGATGAAATTATTCTTTCCATGAACAGAAAGGGCTCAAAAAAAATATATGAAAAACTTGTAAGCGATATTCGCACTTCATTACCAGATGCCGTTTTACGAACAACCTTTCTTTGTGGTTTTCCTGGAGAATCAGATGAAGCTTCTGAAAACACCTTAGAGTTTTTGAAAAATATAAAACCAAATTGGTCGGGTTGCTTTTCATATAGTAGGGAAGAGGGAACGGCCTCATACAATATGAAAAATCGAGTTTCTTCAACAATTTCAAAACGTAGAGCAGATTCATTGCAAGGCGTTCAGCGAAAAATTACAGAAGAAAAATTAAAAGCTCATGTGGGAAACACCTATGACGTGTTGATAGAAGAACTGATAGAAGGTGAAAATCTTGCATTAGGACGGGCCTGGTATCAAGCCCCAGAAGTAGATGGTGCATGTGTTGTTCTTTATGATAAGGATTATGATGATATCGAAAAAATAAAGCCTGGTCATGTAGTTAAGGTACATATTACTGGAGTGCGAGGAGTGG
>CAYJLT010000117.1:3221-4380 GCA_964371295.1 uncultured Treponemataceae bacterium | reverse complement strand
GTATAGCCCGAGTTTTCAATCATTTGAAAACTCAAAAGGAATTATTGGCATGGATGCCAATAATTCCTTAAACCTCTATAATATCACACAAAGGCTTAGGCGTTGCAAAGTGAAAGCCTTGAGAAAACTCAATATCACGCTCGAGGAGAATTTTTTGAATTTCATCATTTTCAACATATTCTGCGATAATGTGAGAGTTAATTTGTCGCGCAATAAAGCAAATGGAGTCTAGGATTATCCTATTTTCTTCACAATTAACGAGATTCTTAATAATGTCACCGTCAATCTTAATTATATCTGGACGAAGCGATATAATTGATGTGAATGTTGCAAAGCCTGAGCCAAAATCGTCGGCTGCAATCTTACAACCAATGCTTCTTGCTTCTTGTAGAAAATTATAAAGCACCGTATTGCTGTTGTAGTTTTCTGTTTCAACAAATTCAAGCGAAAGCCTCTCTGGGCTGGGGTATGTTTTAATTTTTTCTAAAAACCAAATTCTAAAGTCATCATTTTTTATATCAAATAGTGTGATATTTAAGCAGAGCTCTTTATCAATATTTTTAAAATCATTGAGTGCTTTTTCAAGCATTATCTTACTTATGGTATTGTATTGCTTAAACTCTTTTGCTACTCTCATAAAATAATTTGGCTGATACATTTTGCCACTCTTATCATAAATTCTCATAAGGGCTTCAAACCTATTAATTTTACCCGATTTATTGTTTCTGATACCTTGATAAAATGGTGTAATGGTATCATTTTTTATTGCATAAGAAATAAGCTCAAAAATTTCAACCTTTTCAGTCAAATCAGCTAAACATATTTGTTTTTCATTATTTTCAACAATAAAGTTAATTTGAGTATTTCTGTATGCATAGTGAGTACTCATCGCTCGGTCAACCAAATCATCACCAAAAACAAGTACAAAGCGTGAAACAGCTGAAATAGGCGTTGCTTCTGCACTGGCGTGTTGAAATATCTTGTACATGCTTTCAATTATTTTCTTAAAGTCAGCATCAGATGTAGAATCATTGGCTACAAGCATAAACCTTTTGTACGTGTGATTATATAAGAAAATCTTTTCGTCTAAACCATTTGAGGAAAGAGTGTGCTGAACATTTTGTAAAACTTCCTTACATCCTGCATAATACATTTCTTC
>CAYJLT010000117.1:0-3121 GCA_964371295.1 uncultured Treponemataceae bacterium | reverse complement strand
AGAATATCATGAATAGATACTTCTGTCAAGTTTTCTAAATGCATACTTTGGCTTATTGCAAATGAGCTAATATAAGGGTATACTGTAGGTAATGAAAGCTTTATTCTTTGTTCTCTTTTTTTTAATCACTTCTTGTACAACATCTGTACAACACCATGAGAATCAAGAGAATGTAATGCAGCTACGGCCTTCAAACAGTAATGCTCCAAGGCAAAATCCCTTAATGCTAACCTTTGCAGGCGATATTATGGCGCATACGGTAAACTTTAGAATGGCAGATTATAATCTTATCTATGAAGATGTAGCCCCACTTTTACACGCAGACGATATAAGCTTTGCAAACTTTGAAACACCGGTAACAGACTCTTTACCTTATGAAACCTATCCCACATTTAATGTGCAAAGTCCGTATGCTATTGCTGCAATAGATGGGGGCTTTGATGCTTTTTCTCTTTCGAATAATCATACAAATGATCAAGGTATTATTGGTATCGAAAGCACACGAGAATTTTTTCAAAGTTTGCGTTCGCAGGGTGTTTACAGTGCGGGAATAAAAAGGGATGATGGTTTAAGCTACGATATCATTGAAACACAAGGCTGGACAATTCTTTTTGCCGCTGTTACAGAAATTGTAAATAGCTATAACGACGTAGATGCTTTTGATATGTATTCATACACTGAGAAAAGACGGCAAGATTTAAAGAATGATATTATTGCGCTACAAAATGCATACCCGCATGATATGTTTGTTTTGGGGGTACATGTGTATGAGCCAGAATACGACACAAGAGTAAGCGATAAGCGAAAGGCATGGTTTCATGAGCTCCTTGATGTAGGAGTTGATATTGTGTGGGGAAATCATCCTCATGTTACGCAAGAGTGGGAGCTAATAAAATCGAAGCAAGGTGATAAGTTAATTATGTATTCAATAGGGAACACCATTTCGGGGCAAACATATAATAGGAACTATGAAAACCCTCTTGCACCACGCGAAGACACTGGAACAAGCATTTTTTTGCATGCTGATATACAAAACAAAAAAGCGTCATCGAATTTAAAAGGAAGTGCAATTGGTGATGTTGTGCTTGGCATACAAATTGATACAACAATTATTGTAACACATAGAGATGAATATAATAATACCCTTATAAAAAAACTAACACCTGAGTTTATTGAAGCGCAAAATGAGCAAAATCGTGCTTATTATACTGTGCGATTAGACGACATGAAAAACATAACAGGAACAACAACATGGCGATAAAATATACAGAATTACCCGTATATGAGCAGAAACAACGTATACTTGACGCACTTGAACATAACCAAGCGGTGGTTGTACAAAGCCCAACGGGTTCAGGGAAAACAACTCAAATCCCAATCATTTTACATGAGGCAGGATTTTCTAATACGGGAATGATTGCCGTAACTCAGCCGAGGCGCATTGCAGCTCTTTCTGTAAGTGAGTTTATAGCAAAACAATTAAATACCTCGTATCCAGGACTGGTTGGATATAAAATGCGCTTTGAAGATAAAACTGACCTCACCACAAAAATTAAAATAATGACAGACGGAATTCTTTTACAAGAAATGAAACTAGACCCTTGGCTTTCAAAGTATTCTGTAATAATGGTAGATGAAGCGCACGAGAGAAGCTTAAACATTGACTTTGTTCTTGGTCTCTTAAAGCGTGTGCTTCAAGAGAGAAGTGATTTTAAAGTAATTGTTTCATCTGCAACAATGAACGCAGAAGTTTTTTCAGAGTATTTTGGAAACTGTCCTATTGTAAACATTGATACTATTACCTTTCCTGTTACTACTATCTATGACCCACCAAAGGGACAAACAACTACAGCAAGCCTTGCTGCTCAAGATGCTCTTTTAGAAAAAATTGAACAAACTATCGAGCGAGTATTGGCAAATAAGGTAGATGGGGATATACTTTGCTTTTTACCAGGCGAGAAGATTATTAAAGATTGTATAAATCGTTTGTATAGATCAAATTTTTCAAGAAAACTTCATATAATTCCTTTGTATGGCAGATTGGCAAAAGAAGAACAAGAAAGGGTATTTGAAAAAGCTCCACTTGGAAAGAAGAAAATAGTCATTTCAACAAATATAGCCGAAACAAGCATTACCATTGCAGGAATTACCACCGTGATTGATTCAGGTTTAGCAAAATTAAACTATTATAATCCACGCACCTTTACTTCGAGTCTTAACGAGACGGAAGTCTCTAAAGCTTCTTGTAATCAGAGAAAAGGAAGGGCAGGGCGCACACAACCTGGTACGTGCTATCGTTTGTATCAACGTAAAAATTTTGAAAGCCGTACTTTATACACCTTAGAAGAAATCTACAGAACTGACCTTTGCGAGGTTGTTTTACGTATGGCCGAGCTCGGCATAAGTGAGTTTGAAAAATTTGATTTTATTGCACCACCTGGACAAGAAGGCATAATTGGCGGAATTGAAACACTTGAGATGCTTGGCGCATTACATAAGGATAGAACCTTAACACAAGTAGGCCAGTACATGATTGCCTTTCCATTATCACCGAGGGAAAGCCGTATTATTGTTGAAGCTATTATGAATTATCCAGATGTAATGGATGAAGTATTGACGGCCGTTGCTTTTTTATCAACAAACTCTCCTTTTATACTCCCACCAGGGGAAGAAATGAATGCACGGCGAGCCCATCACAGTTTTAGAGATATGTATGGAGACTTTGTAACCTATGTTAAAATCTACAAAGCCTATATGGATGCAAAAGACAAGCCGAGTTTTTGTAAAAAGAATTACTTTGATGAAAGAATCCTATATGAAATATACAACATAAAGGAACAATTATCTCAAATTGTATCTAGTTTGGGTCTACCGATAATCGGTGGCGGAAGTATGGAGGATTATTTAACCTGCGTAGCCTCTGGTATGGTGCAGTTTATCTGTGTACGAGAAAAAAGGGAAGTGTATCGAAGTTTAACGGCTGAACACATTCAAATACACCCAGGCTCAAGTATGTTTAAAGCAGACCCTTTATATATAGTTGCTGGTGAAATTGTTAGAACATCCCGTATGTTTGCAATGTCGGTGTCTCCACTTACAAAGGCAATACTGAGCCGAATAG
>CAYJLT010000116.1:0-4428 GCA_964371295.1 uncultured Treponemataceae bacterium | reverse complement strand
TTAATGAAATGCCTTTTTGGGATGTATCATCCTGATGCAGGTAAAATTATATATAATGGTAAAGAAGTTAAGTTTCATGATGCAAAGGACGCCATTTCTACTGGTATCACTATGATTCATCAGGAGCTTTCAAATGTGCCTGATAGAACCATTGCACAAAATATTTGGCTTGGACGAGAACCCTATGTTAAGGGCACAAAAATTATTGATGACAAAAAAATGTCAGAAGATACATATATTCTTATGAAAGGCTTAGGAATGGAAATTGACCCTGATGCACCAATGCGTTCATTGTCAATTTCGATGCAACAAGGTTGTGAAATTGCAAAAGCCGTGTCTCACTCAGCTACAGTAGTTGTAATGGATGAGCCAACTTCTTCACTATCTGATAAAGAAGTAGAGCAATTATTTAATATTATCAATAACTTACGTGAAACAGGGGTTGCGGTAATTTATATATCACATAGAATGAATGAAATATTCCAGATTTCTGATGAGATTTCAGTTATGAGAGATGGGTCACATGTTGGAACCTACCCCGCATCTGAAATTGATGAAGACAAGTTAATTAATTTAATGATTGGAAGAACTAATACCCAGCGTTTTCCTACTGTTGAAGCCGTTCCTGGTGAAGTGGTTATGGAAGTAAAAAGCCTTTCATCTGCGAACCCTAAATCATTTTTTGATATTTCTTTTGATTTAAAGAAATCAGAGATTTTAGGGATAGGGGGGCTTGTTGGCGCTCAACGCTCTGAGCTTGTAGAAGCAATTTTTGGCTTGCGACAAACAATTAATGGTGGAATTATCATTAATGGGAAAGAGGTAAAAATTAAATCTTCTAGGGACGCAATTAATAATGGGATTGGGCTTATTACAGAAGATAGACGTGGAACAGGTATTTTTCCCCTATTATCTATTACTGAAAATACCTTTATGGCTTCGCTTAAAAATTTTTTATCGAAAATGGGACTCATTAAGCACAAGGCGGTCGCTATTAAGTCAGAAGAACTAAATAAGCTATTAAAAACAAAAACTCCAACCATGGAAACAAAAATTCAAAACCTATCTGGTGGAAACCAACAAAAAGTATTGGTAAGTCGATGGCTTATGACACTTCCTGATATTCTTATTATGGATGAGCCAACTCGAGGAATTGATGTTGGGGCTAAGTATGAAATTTATACTATTATGGCAGATTTGGTAAAGCAAGGAAAATCAATTATCATGGTTTCTTCTGAAATGCCTGAATTGTTGGGGATGTCTCATCGTGTAGCCGTTCTTTGCAACGGAAAACTTACCGGTGTACTAGATAAAAAAGATGCAACACAAGAAGCTGTTATGCGTTTAGCAACACAGTTTTCATAAAAAAAGGAAATATGTATGGAAAAAATGAAAGTAGCAAGCATAGGCAATTCGCCTAAAGAAATTCTTAACAAGTATACAAACTATATTACATTTGTAGTTTTGTTTATAGTTTTAGGTATTTTAACACGCGGTGGGTCAATGGAACTCGTTTCTATTCAAAACTTAGTTATAGCAGAAGCTATTCGATCTTTTGCAGCACTTGGCGTCGGTTTAATTATTATTACTCGCGGTATTGACCTTTCAATTGGGTATGCGGTATGTCTAACAACCAGTGTTGCAGCTTCTCTTGCTCAGAGCCCTGAATATGCACAAGCTATGTATATGAACCCTGAATATGTAGCCCTTGTTGAGCAAGGTCTTCCTATTCCAGAAGGAATGAATGCGGCTAGGCAATTTCCTTTATTTTTGCCAGCTTTAATGGCAGTAATTGTTGGAACATTGTTTGGTGCATTTAATGGTGTGTTAGTTGCCTACGCAAAGCTACCACCTTTTATTGCAACACTTGGAACACTTTCAATTGCACGTGGTACACAGCTTATTTATACTCAAGCAAAGGTTGTAGGAAGCGTTAAAACTGAGTTTAAAGCAATTGCACAAAGCTATATAGGGCCAATTCCTAATCTAGCAATTTTTGTTGCAGTAGCAGCAATTATCGTATATATCATTTTGAGGCACACCCGCCTTGGTGCGAATCTCTATGCTGTAGGTGGAAATCCGCAGGCAGCTCGGGTTGTAGGTATTAACGTAGAGCGTACACTTGTATTCGTATACAGTTTTGCAGGATTTTTATATGGAATAGCTGGAACACTGATGGCCTCTAGATTAGGTTTAGCGAACTCTTTAACAGGTAATGGGATGGAGCTTGACGCTATTGCTGCTGTTACCGTTGGTGGTGTCTCTCAAACTGGCGGTGTAGGTACTGTAGGTGGTATGGTTGTAGGTGTGCTTATTTTAGGACTTATTAACTATGGTATGACATATATGGGCATAGACTCATACTACCAATTGTTAATGAAAGGTGGAATTATTATTCTTGCTGTTTTCTTTGATATGAGAAAGCATGCTAGAAGGGCATAAATAGAGAGTAGAAGGCAGCATGCTGCTTTCTACTCTTATAGAATGATAAGGAATAAAAGTGGTTACTATTAAGGATGTAGCAGTTGATGCAGGTGTTTCTACTGCAACAGTATCGAGAGTATTAAATGGCGATAAAAAAGTATTAGATGTTACCAAGGATGCAGTTACTAAATCTGTTGAAAAGCTAGGCTACAGAGTGTATCCTGCTGCACGGAATCTAAAAAAAGGAAAAAGCCATGCAATAGGTGTAATTGTTCCTGAATTATCTAACTACTTTTTTATGCAATTATTTGAATACTTTGAGCAAACCTTACGTGAAAACGGTTATTCAATGATTCTATGCACGTCCAATGATTCTGTTGAAGAAGAAATGGAGATGCTTAACTATCTGCAAAGTCAGTTTGTAGAAGGCATAATTGCAATTCCTGTGAGCTTAGAGTATGACCACTTTGAAAAAATGGCAAAACACATACCATTTGTTTTTGTTGACAGAAGTTTTCCTAGCATCAAAGCTGATAGCGTTTTAGTTAATAACCTTGGTGGAGCATTCGATGCTGTTACTGCGTTAATAGATGATGGTTTTAAGAATATCGCTTTTATTGGTGGCGATGAAAATGCAATGACAAGTAATGAGCGTTACACTGGCTACAGAGCGGCAATGGAAAAGGCACATTTAACCATAAATGAAGATAACGTTTTAATGACAGGCACCTCTATGGAAGATGGCTATGAAGCAATGGATCGTATCTTAAAAAGGCGGCTTTTAAGTAGAACACTTGACCGTTTTGCAACCTATGAGAGTCCAGATGCATTCTTTTGTGTAAATTTGATGGTTTTGCATGGGGCTACGAAACGGGTAATGGAAGAAAGTCATGCGGTACAAAAGTCTATTGTGGGAGCTGCATTTGATGAAATTTTTTATGCCAATTTATTTTCTTGGTGTAAGTATTTTGTTTCTCAGCCTGTGCGTGAGATGGGAGAGTCAGCTGTTCGCTTAATGCTTGAACGAATTGATAATGAAAAAAAGAGTGACTATAAAGAAGTGCGCTTAGAAACTAAGCTGCTGAGTTATAGTGATTTACTTTGGAAACATGCGTAGTTATACGCACTAAATAATAATTAGCTAGTATATGGAGGAATATATGGCAAAATCAAAATTAATTGGGGATTACCCTGTAATTGGAATTCGCCCAACGATTGACGGAAGACAAGGTGTTCTTCGTGTTAGAGATTCTCTTGAGCAACAAACAATGAATATGGCAAAAGAAGCTGCAAAATTAATTGAGGACAATTTATACTACTCAAATGGAGAAAAAGTAAAGGTAATTATTGCTGATTCAACAATTGGTAGAGTTTCAGAGTCTGCAGCATGTGCCGATAAGTTTAAAAAAGCAGGGGTCGATATTACTATTACTGTTACCCCTTGTTGGTGCTACGGATCAGAAACGATGGACATGGACCCAATGACTATAAAAGCTGTTTGGGGCTTTAATGGAACAGAAAGACCTGGGGCTGTTTTTTTAGCTGCAGTATTGGCAGGACATGCACAAAAAGGGCTTCCAGCCTTTGGTATTTATGGTCATGAAGTGCAAGAAGCCTCTGCAACAGGCATTCCTGATGATGTAAAAGAAAAATTATTACGCTTTGCTCGCTCTGCTGTTGCAGCAGCAACAATGCGAGGAAAATCATATTTACAAATTGGTTCTATTTGTATGGGTATTGCAGGCTCAATAGCAGATCCTGCCTTTTTTGAAAAGTATCTTGGTATGAGACTTGAATCAGTTGATGAAGTTGAAATTATTAGACGTATGACAGAGGGTATTTACGACAAAGCAGAATATGAAAAAGCTTTAGCATGGACAAAGGCTAACTGCCCAGAAGGTATTGATAACAATCCTGCTGAATATCAAAAGTCAAAAGAAAAGAAAGCCGAAGAATGGGAATTTGTTGTAAAAATGATGTGTATCATTAAAGACCTTTATCAAG
>CAYJLT010000115.1:0-4518 GCA_964371295.1 uncultured Treponemataceae bacterium | reverse complement strand
TCTCTTCCTGAGGGAGATGTAACAAAAGAAGATATTTTAACAATGCTTCCATTTGAAAACTATGTATACGTACTTGACCTCAAGGGAACAGAGGTTATAGAATTATTTGATTTTATTGGTTCAATTCCTCAAGGTGCAGGTGGCTGGGCACAAATGTCAGATGAAGTAAGTTACACTATTACTTATGAAGGTGATGTTGGAACTATTTCTGATGTTATGATTGGCGGAGCTCCAATTGACCCAAATAAAACATACCAAATTGCAGTAAACAACTATTTGGCAGGCGGTGGAGATGCTTACGAGCCTCTAACAAAGGCAGTTGCATCATACAATACTTCAATGCTCATGAGTGACATCGTTATTTGGTATGCAGAAACTCTACCACAACCTATTGCTCCATCAACTGATGGAAGAATTACCGTTATTGGTGGTGTTCAATAATTTGATTATCTTGTAATCATTTAATAAAGTCTGCTCATTTGAGCAGGCTTTTTTATTTTGCAACTTTATCACAAAAGTGCTTCTATTTTATTGCATTTTATATTATATTTAGATAAGAATATTTTTTGGTTAAATTTATAGGAGAAATATATGTCACTCGAAGAAAGAGTAAAAGAAGCCCTTGAGGCTGTTAGGCCGCAGTTACAACGTGATGGCGGAGACCTTGAGTTTGTAAGTGTGAGCGATGAAGGTAAGGTATCAGTAAAATTACTTGGGGCTTGCAATGGTTGTCCTATGTCTACAATGACATTGAAACAAGGAATTGAAGCATACTTAAAAGAAGAAATTGCGGAGGTAACGGAAGTCGTACAGGCTTTCTAAAATAATATGGAAATAAAAAAAGATTCAGTAGTAACTATTGACTACACATTGAAAAATGAAAATGGTGATGTATTAGACACATCAAAAGATGTTGGGTCTCTTGAATACATTCATGGGTATGGTAATCTTATACCTGGGCTCGAAAAAGAGCTTGAAGGCAAAAAAGCTGGAGATAGTTTGAATGTGGCCGTAAAACCTGAAGAAGGGTATGGTGAATACTCTGATGAATTAGTTGTGGAAGTTCCAAGGGCTAATTTTGAAGTAGATGCGGAAATTCAAGTTGGAATGCAGTTTGAAGCTGGCCCAAGAATTGTAACAGTAACTAAAATTGAAGGGGAGACTGTAACTATTGATGCTAATCATGAACTTGCAGGGCAAACACTTCACTTTGATGTGACAGTTGATTCTGTACGAGAGGCTACAAAGGATGAGATTGCAGATCTTATTTCATCTTCAGGCTGTGGCTGTGGAGGCTCCGATAGTGGTTGTGCTCCATCTGATTGCGCTGGTTGCGCTGGAAGTTGTGGCTGATAATGAGCAAGCAAAGTGTATAAAAGTCTTATAACTTTGTTACACTTTGTTTAACTATCTCGTTTACAATATCTTCTGGACATAATCGCTCTGTTTTTATTATTATATCAGAAATAGCGCGATATGATTCACTTCTTTTTTCATATTGAGAATAAAAAATTACTCTCATATCTTCTTCACTTTTTGGATCTGCTTGCATAAAAGTTGCGGGTATACTATTTGATTGTTTTGATGTTTCAAGAATTCTATCAAAGGCAACATGCTTTGGGACATCTAAATAAACAAAAATGCCTACTGCTCTTAAAATATAAACTGCTTGTGGGTTATCGCATATTCCACCACCCACAGCAACAACGCCTTTAATCCCCGAGCGTCCCGCAATGAGGTTTTTTGATGCCTCGACAAAAAATTGGCAGGCTTGGACTTCTGCTTTTTGAAATGCCGCAACACCTTCGCTTGAGTACAATTCTCTACATGTTTTTCCTGTTTGGCGCTCAATAATATCATCAATATCAAAAAAAGGAAGATCAAATTGCTCAGCAAAGAGCTTTCCAGTTGTTGTTTTACCTGAATGTTTAACACCAATTAAAATAATACACTTTCCCATAATATAATATCGTGCTGTTATTGTGATTTGAATAGTCTTTCTTGCAATTAAACGCCTTTTAGGGTATCATATATGTATGAATTTATTTTTGTCTTTGGCAATTTGTTTTGTACCACTTATTCTAATTATTGTGTTATGTATCGTCACGGTAAAGGAGTTTAAGGTTGTTTTTGCCTTGAGTTCTGTTTTCTTTGGGTTTGTAGCCATAGTGCTTATAATACTAGTTCGAACAATTGTTAATGACATAACACCTTCAATACCATTCTCTTTCTCTGGGTTTGCCGGTTTAGTTTTATCAACTATCTTTTTTGCCTTTTTAGAAGAATCAGTAAAAATGCTATTGTTACCCTTCCTTCCAAGAAAAATTACGAGCTTAAAAAACTTTATTCTAGCATGCTTAATTCTTGGGTGCACAGTTGGTTGCGTAGAAACGCTTATGTATTTAGTAACTGGTTTTTCAGGGACAATTACCAGACTGTTTACCGCTGTAGTCATTCATACATTATGCACCCTGCTGTCAGGTTTTTTTGTATGGGCTCTTAAAAGAAAAGTAACTTATATTGCACCTTTTTTTATAAGTTGTTTGCTGCATGGGCTTTATAATTATTTTGCCGCTCAAGGGTCTCCATTGCAATGGTTTTCAGTTATAATCCTGCTTTTTGCTCTTCTTAAATGTAGGCTCTATTATATAATGGTAAAAGAAAAAACAGAAACTCTTTCTCATGCATCTTGACCAAAACGGCCTTTTTATGATATCCTGTTTTCGTAGCTTATGTTATAAAAATATCGGGCCTATAGCTCAGTTGGTTAGAGCAACGGACTCATAACCCGTTGGTCCTTGGTTCAAGTCCAAGTGGGCCCATAGAGGTGATTTTCGGATGAAAATCACCTTTTCTTTTTTAGGAGTAGAGTATGAAAAAATCGTTAAGCTGGTTCTGCTTAGTTATTGCTGTGTTATTTGTTGGGTGCGCAGAAAAGGTTACAGGAGTTACGGTAGGAGCTGCCTTTCAAGAACTTTTGACAGAATACACATTGGATACTGTAGCAAAAGAAATTATTGAAAATGAAGATGGGTCAATTACCTATAGTCTTCCAGATTCAACTATAAGTGATTTAAAAGAAAAAGCATCGGAGAATCTTTCAGTTTCTGTTGATGAATTTATTGGATTGCTTACAGGAATTGATTCAGAAGTTGTAGCAGAGATTGCCTTTAATGAAGATGGAACAATTCTTGAAGCAAATGTTAGCGATGCTAGTGGTGCTCAAACGGGACTCATTTTTTTAGTAGTACCGGCTTACCCAGACATAGTTGCTCTGCAGTTATTATCAGGAATTACGCCAACTGGAATTACATTTAAGATTACTGATGCAGACACAGGTGAGGTGTTCGAAAATTCAATCCCGTTTTAATGTGTATAAAGAGCCTTAAAAATAGTTTAAGGCTCTTTATCTCTTTATAGGGTCATCCCAGTTCCAATTTGTATAAATCGCATATGCAACAATTATTTCACCTTCAGGGGTTTCAGAAAATCCAGCAATTGAATTTCCAACTCTAAAGGTTGGTTCAAAGTATTGTTCCTCTTTTGGTAGAGCGTTAGGGCCTGTTATGCCCATTACGGTAGTTTTTTCTGTAATAATCCATTTTTCATTATTGAGCTGAAAACTTTTACCATCTTTACTAACTTCTGTAATAGTACCCTCTATGTTTACAATTACATCAGCCATTAAATTCCCATATTCAAGTTCGCCTTGATGCTCACTCTTCGATGTAAAAATTCCGTTATTAGAAATACAACTTGTAAATGATATTAATAAGAGGATAAAAAATAACACATTTTTCATAGCTTGCCCTTCTTTTATTTAGTTATTTTTATGATACCATATGTTTTAAAATTATGCAGCATAAATTTTAGGAAAAAAAATGCAACACTTGACTTATTTTAGCAATAGTATTAGCATAAGAATAGGAGCATCCCATGAACTATTTTATGAAAAAAGAAAATGTTGACCAGTACAAAAGCATGATAGAAGATTATGATCCAACACCAATAATTGAAAAATTGGCTCAGTACATTTCTAACGGAGAATCTGTTTTAGAGCTTGGAATGGGAACAGGAATGGATTTTGAATTACTCTCAAAAAACTACACAGTCACAGGTAGTGATAATTCCCCTGTGTTTATTGAAGACTATAAAAAAAATCATCCCAATGCCAACGTTGTCCTTTTAGATGCACGAAATGTTACTCTTTCAGAAAAATTTAATTGCATTTTTTCAAACAAGGTATTGCAGCATTTAACTCGAGATGATTTTAAACTTTCTTTACTAGAGCAAAAAAAATCGTTAAAACCTAATGGCATTGTTTTTATGACTTTGTGGCGTGGGAAATATCGCGAAGAGCTTATGTTTAACGATGAGCTAAGGTTTACTTATTATTTAGAAAGTGATATAGAAGATGTGGTTCGAGACTTATATGAAATTGTATCAATAGAACAATATGAAGAAATGGAAAAATCAGATTCAATGATTGTGGTATTAAAAAACACTGACAAAAAGTAA
>CAYJLT010000114.1:0-4519 GCA_964371295.1 uncultured Treponemataceae bacterium | reverse complement strand
ACAACGAAAAATTCTATGCCGCAGGTAAAATTCCTGGCGGTTTTGTAAAAAGAGAGGGAAGACCTAAGGATAAAGAAATCCTTGTTTCTCGTCTCATTGACCGTCCAATGCGCCCTCTTTTTGATAAAGCGTTTGGCCGAGACATTCAATTAATTCCAACCTGTGTTTCTACTGACCAAGTAAATCCACCTGATATTTTATCTATTATTGCAAGCTCAGCTGCAGTTCATATTTCAGATATCCCATTTGCGGGACCTGTGGCTGGTGTACGTGTTGGGTATGTTGATGGTGAATATGTTTTAAATCCAACCTATGCGCAACAAGAAAAAAGTGAAATTGAACTCATAGTAGCCGGAACAAAAGATGGTTTTACCATGGTAGAAGGTAGTTCAAATGAAGTTTCAGAAGAATTAATGCTTGGCGCGCTTGAAAAAGCACAAGAGTTTATTACAGCTATGTGTAACCTTCAAGATGAACTTCGAAAAATTGCAGGAAAAGAAAAACTTCCCTTAGTACCTGTGGTAATTGAGCTTGAAAACAAAGATGCAATGCTTTCAGAAGCTCTTCCAAAAATGGAAGCAGCTTGTTTCGTAAAAGGAAAGCATGAAAGACGTGATGCTATTAAGGAAGTATTTACTTCGTTACAAGAAAAATATGCAGAGCAGCTGCAAGACGATATGCAAAAAAAATTATTCCACGCACTTTTTGAAGACATGGAATATGATATTTTGCGAAAGAGCATCCTTGATAAAGGACTTCGTGTTGATGGTCGTGGGACAGAAGATATTCGAGCAATTACTTGCGATATCGATGTTCTTCCTCGACCTCACGGTTCAGCATTGTTTACTCGTGGTGAAACACAAGCTTTAGCAGTTGCAACACTCGGGACAGCAATGGATGAGCAAGTATATGATGATATCGATGGCGACAGAAGCGAGCACTTTATTTTGCACTACAACTTCCCACCTTATTCTGTAGGTGAAGTCGGTAGAATGGGCACAGGACGCCGCGAAATTGGTCATGGTAATCTTGCTCGACGTGCGCTAGAAGCCATGGTTCCAACAAAAGAAGAGTTTCCTTATACTGTTCGTGTCGTTTCTGAAATTATGGAATCTAATGGTTCATCTTCAATGGCATCAGTTTGTGGTGGTACATTATGTATGTTAGCCGCAGGTGTTCCAATGAAACGCCCAGTAGCTGGTATTGCTATGGGTCTTATTACAGAAGGCGACAAGTACGAAAAATATGCTATTCTTTCTGATATCTTAGGTGAAGAAGATCATTTAGGAGACATGGACTTTAAAGTAGCGGGAACTGTAGAAGGTATTACTGCTTTCCAAATGGATATTAAAATTGCCGGTGTTACAAAAGAAATTATGACTAAGGCTTTGGATCAAGCAAAACGTGCTAGACTCCACATCCTTGGAATAATGAATCAAACTATAGAAAAACCAGCACCGCAAGTAAGTAAGTATGCTCCAAAAATTGACAAAATGAAAATTGCTGTTGATAAAATTGGTGCTCTTATTGGTCCTGGTGGTAAAAACGTTAAAGCACTTTGTGCGCAATATGGCGTAACCATTAACACTGATGATGATGGAACAGTTACAATTTATGCTAAAAACTCAGAGTCTGCTGATGCTGCAAGAGCTGCCATAAAAGGTATTGTTGAAGATCCAGAAGTTGGAACAATTTACAATGGTACTGTAAAACGCATTATGGACTTTGGTGCATTTGTAGAAATCTTACCTGGAAAAGAAGGCTTATGCCACATTTCTAAGTTCTCAAGATCTAAAATTGCATCTGTATCAGATGTAGTAAAAGAAGGACAACAAATTCCTGTTAAGTTATTAGAAATTGACAGAATGGGAAGAATTAATCTTTCATACATTGATGCTATTGAAGCAGAAAATAAGTAATTAATTACAAATTATGAATGCCCAATTCCAAAGTAAGGAGTTGGGTATTTTTTATGTAGACTTAGCTATATAATGACCAATCTTACTAGTGGGTAAGGTGGAGTGGAAGTATCCGCAGATTTGTATAGGGCTTTATCGATGGTAAGGATTAGGGCAAACTTAGTCGATTACACAAGAATTAATAGGATTCTACTTTTAAATTAATAGTTTAGGAGAAAAGGATGAAAAAAATTATTGGAATTGCACTTATATGTGTAGTAGCATTAGCTTTGTTGGGTTGCCCACAAGCTAATGGCGGCAGTGATGGTGTAGGAGAACCATCTGTTCTGTTTGTGGATTACACGAGTACAACGGCAAGTATAAGAATGGTGGCGATAGCAGGAACAGGAAGTGGTACCTTTCCCATGGGGAATGCAGATACCAATATAGGTGAGTCAGATGATGAGAGACCTGTTAGAGATATAACACTCCGTAGTTTTTACCTAGGTTCGACGGAGATAACAGAATCACAGTGGGAAACGGTGATGGGTGCAATGAGGCCCCCTTTTAACCCTGAATCCGATAAATATGATTCATCTCCAGAGCATCCTGCAAGATATATTAAATGGTATGATGCAATACGGTTTTGCAATAAGCTAAGTAAAAGTGAAGGGCTAGATGAAGTATATTATGTAGGAGATGTGTATAATGATACTACTACAGATGAGGTAACAGATGCAGACGCTACTTTTGCTAACTCAAGCGTAAAGATGGATATAACCAAAAATGGATATCGATTACCTACAGAGGCAGAGTGGGAATATGCTGCAGGTGGCGGAGATATTAGTGAACGAACAAAATGGGCAGGAACAGATAATGGAACCGAAGACGGGGATATGCGATTAAGTGAGTATGCGGTGTATGACGCAGATAATCCAGCTCCAGTGAAAGTAGGTAGAAAACCTGTATCAGAAGAGTATGATCTTTATGATATGAGTGGCAACGTGTGGGAATGGTGCTGGGATTTGTATGGAGATTATGATGCAAGTAAAACTGATAACCCTACTGGTGCTACTTTGGGATTTAATCGCGTCATGCGTGGCGGCGCTTGGGGGACTGAGCCGGATGGTGTGCGCGTAGCCTTTCGCCACAGTTACGCGCCTGGAGGAGAGCTTCCTGTCAATACTGCTGGTTTCCGTGTGGCACGCTCTGTCAATTAATTAAAAAAACAAGTGACGAAATATAATTTAAGGGCAGTGAGGTGTTCAAAGGTTTTGAGCATACCACTGCTTTTTTTTGTGTTGCACAACTGCGAACAATGTAGTAAAATAAATCTATGAGGTAAGCTGTGGTTTTTGAATGGGATTCGAAAAAAGAAAAGTTAAATAATAAAAATCACGGTATTACTTTTGACGAGGCAATCCTTGTTTTTAATGACAGCAAAAGACTTGAAATTCTAGATGATGAGCATTCAACCAGTGGAGAAGAGAGGTATAATGTAATAGGTTCTACAGGTTTGTTTTTGGTTTTATTTGTGGTCTGCACTGATAGAAACGGTAAAACAAGGCTGATATCAGCTCGAAAAGCAACAAAAAAAGAGGAGAAAATGTATTATGAAAACTATGACACTCGATGAAGTAAAAAAAATGCCACCATTGACCAAAGAAAGAGTTGAGCAAATAAAAGCCTTTAAAGATACTGATTTGTCTGATTGTCCTGAGATGACAGATGAACAATTAAAACAATTTAAACCATGGTATGAAGTTGAGAAATTGCGAAAAAACAGACAAACTAATAATATCATTCATCTCGATTACGATGTATTAGAAGCACTAAAAGCAAAAGGTAAAGAAAGCGAAAAAGAAATTAACGAAATTTTGCGCCATGCAATTGCACAATCATAACAAAGCTTACGTCTATTTTTCTATAAATCCTCAATTCTGTAATTCATAAAAATCCTATAAATCTACGCAATCCTTGCGAAATCTGTGGATTTAAACCTTGCGGATTTAGAAAAGTCATGTTACAATTTAAATAGACAAAAACTTTAGGAGGATTTTCTATGACTTTACTCGATAAGGTATTTAAAATCTCAGAACGCAACAGTTCTGTTAAGGTAGAGGTTTTAGGCGGTGTCGTAACATTTGTTACTATGGCGTATATTATCTTTGTTAATCCCGCAATTCTTTCATCAACTGGAATGGACAAAAATGCACTATTTACCGTAACCTGCATTGCATCAGCCATTGGTACTTTCCTTTCTGCATTTTTAGCAAATATGCCAATTGCATTGGCTCCAGCAATGGGATTAAATGCATTTTTTACATATACTATCGTTGCAGGTCAAGGTGCTAGCTGGCAAGTTGCTCTTGGTGTAGTATTTTTATCAGGTGTATTTTATTTAATTTTAACCCTTACTGGTGTGCGTAAGTTAATTGCTCGTGCTATTCCAAAAGTTATTAGTACTGCAGCTACTGTAGGTATTGGTTTATTTATATGTTTAGTTGGTTTTAGAAACATGGGATTAGTTGTTGCAAATCCTGGTACTATTGTTGCACTTGGCGAATTTACCTCTCCTGTAGTATTATCAATTGTTGCACTTCTTTTAATGGTTTTCTTTG
>CAYJLT010000113.1:0-4759 GCA_964371295.1 uncultured Treponemataceae bacterium | reverse complement strand
ATTTGGGATATAAAAAAACAAATTGGATTTGTATCATATCGACTACATGTAGAATATAAAATGCTCGGTGGCATTGATTTAGAGGCCGTTGTGCTGTCAGGATTTCATGATTCAATTGGTTTATATGAGCAGCGCTCCCCTATAGAGCAAAAGCTTGCAAGAAAATGGCTTCATCTCGGCGGCTTTGGAGGAAGAGAGAATGAAAATTTTGCAAAACTTTCCTATGGAGAGCAGAGAGCTTTACTCATAATGAGAGCTGCTGTAAAGGCTTCTCCAATACTTATTTTAGATGAGCCCTGCCATGGTCTTGATGATGAATGGCGAGAAAAAACACTTACCTTTATGGATACTATAGCAGAAAGGGGAGAGAGTACTATATTGCACGTTACTCATGACTCAACAGAAATTCGAGATTTTGAAAAACATGTTTTAAATCTTTTCCCCGGAGAAAATCCCACTGTAAGGCTTTCTGTTCACAGTTAGCTTTTTTGCATATTAATATTTTTTTGTGTTTGCCTATACAAGCGCTGAGCAAGTAATTTGGATAAGAATATTGCGTAGTGAGGGTTTTTTCGTATAAGACTTAAAAATGCGGTTTTTGGAATTTTTATAAGTCTACCTTTCCCGACCGATAATATCGCTGCAGATCGTCTATCGTTGAGCAAAAATGACATTTCACCAATAAACATGTCTTTAGGTGTTAAAACAGACACAAGCTTTCGATTTACATATACAGCATATCGCCCTGAAACAATAAAAAACAAGTTATTGCTTGGCTCATTTTGCTTACAAACAACTTCTCTATCGTTATATTCGATAGCAGAATAGGGCGAAATAATCAACGGTACGGTGTTAACTTCATTTTGGGTATTTGGAATAGAAAAGCTCACCACATTACCCTTTTCGTTGTATTTTAATTTTTTTACAAAACTTTCACTTATTTTTACACCCATGCCATGCATGCCAACTTGAGCCTTTGCACTTAAGCGTTTTTTCCAATCAAAACCGTCTCCATCATCTCGTATGATAAATTCAGAATACGCTTTTGTTAGAGTGTATGTAATATGTATTCGTCTTAGGGCTATTTTGGGATCTTTATTTCGCTCAGCTATGAGGTCAAGAATATCGTTTCCTTTTTCAAGCCAGCTTGTTTTTTCATCATAATCAATGCCGCAGTTTCCATGCTCAAGAGCATTAAATAGAAGCTCCATAAGCACTGTTTGAAGCTTGTATCGATTTTCATCATCAATGTAGTTAGAACTATAGAGATAGTTAACCAAAAAACTTGTATAAACTTGGATATCAAAGGGTGTATTTCTACTTACAAAGGACCATGATTCTTTTTCACCAAATTCATCTTGAACACCCCTGCTATATAAAAATTGCTGATTTTGTAGGAGTATGCGTAAAAGGCTTGAAAAGTTTTTAATAAAATTATTTACTGTTTGCACAATCATAATATTATTGTTTTTTAAACTTTCAATCATGCTTACTTGGGCTGAATCTTTTGCAATAGCAATAATTCCACCGTTATGGAGCCATGGGTCTTCCCCAATAGCATGGAGTATCTTTCGCCACTTAATTTGAGAAGATGTAAAGTCAATGATTTTTATTTCGGGTAATTCATAGCTAATTGTTCGAATAACTTCTTCTGTACTAACACAAAAATCAAAATCAAAATAGGCGGCATATTTTGACTGTATGCGATCTAATGCCTTTTTTATTCGAATATTTGCAGATGCAACTAGGATTTTCTTCACTTTTCTCTCCACTAAACAGTATATAGCTATTTATAGTTTTTTTCAATGCTTAAAGGTGTTATTTTTTAATATTTGTATAAAAAACTATACAATAATTTAATTTTGTATGAATAAATCCTCAGCACAGAAACCATTTATTTTGCTAGCATGGTACACATATTTTTCTAATTAAACCGTTTCGGTCTTTTGCAGAAATTACATCCATACTCAATTCATAGACAGCCTCAAGGTTTTCTTTTGTAAGTGCCTTTTCAGTAGTATCAAATATATGCAACAAGCCTTTTTTTAGCATTGCCACTTTATTTGCATATAAAAAAGGTTGATTTAAATCATGGCTTGTTATAAGAATTGAGTATCCTTGCTTTGAAAGGCTTTGTATTGTTTTTATTACAATGGATTGGTTGTAGTAATCGAGGTTTGCAGTTGGTTCGTCCATAATAAGTATTTGAGGTTTTTGGCATAATGCCCGTGCAATGAGAACCATTTGTTTTTGGCCACTGCTTAAAGTGTCGTATAGTTCGCTAGCAAGATGTTGCAGCTTAAGTTCCTCTAAGCATTTTTTTACAAAATTTTCATCTTCCTGACTTGGGCTTGCAAACCCTGGTATATGGCTTGTTCTACCCATGAGCACAACATCAAAAACCGACAAAGAAAACTGTAAACTATGTTGCTGTGGCACATAGGCAATTATTTTTGCACGTTCTCTGCTTGTTAATTGACTTGTTTCTTGGTTATTTACATAAACGTTTCCATTAGTTTTTTTTAGTAGCGACAAGATAAGTTTAATGAGAGTTGTTTTTCCAGAACCATTAGGACCAACGATGCATACAACATCTTTTTTTTCTATGTTAAATGAGATATTCTTACAAATAATTTTTTTCCCATATCCACCGCTGAGGTTTTTTACTTGCAAAATCATAGATATCCACCAGAATTTGACTTAGGACGACGAATAATTAAAAAGAGAAAGAAGGGGGCGCCAATTATTGCGGTAAAAACTCCGATAGGAACTTCCGACTGAAATACAGTTCGTATGAGCGTGTCAATGGCAAGTAAAAAAATAGCCCCGAGAATACTTGAGCTAGGGATAAGGTATCGATAATTACTACCAAAAATAAATCGGGCAATGTGAGGAATCATTAAGCCAACCCAACCAATAAGCCCGCCTAAGCACACTGCAGCGGATGTTAAGAGGGTTGAAGCAAAAATAATTATAAGCTTCCATTTTAACGGGTTTATGCCCAGAGTTTTTGCTTCGTCGTCTTCTAGCATAAGCACATTAAGCTTCCACCGTGCTAAGAATAGAATAACCATGCCTATTACAATTGGAATAACACTAAATAAAATACTACTGGTTTGAATTTTCGATAAGCTTCCTAAAAGCCAAAAGGTAATGGATGGTAGGGTATCAGTTGGGTCCGAAACATATTTTATCATAGACACTATTGATGTACATACAGAACCTATCATGGTGCCCGTTAGAATGAGTGAAATAGTTTGAGACAACTTTGACTTTAAGCTTATGGTGTACGAAATAACAACGGTAATAAGACCAAATAAAAATGCAAGGCTTTGTGTTACAACAAAGCTTTGAGACATAAGTATTGCAATTGATGCTCCTACGCTCGCACCTGAAGAAACTCCCAAAATATCAGGCGACACAAGCGGATTTTTAAACATTCCTTGGTAGGCTGCACCCGAAAGCGCAAGCGAACATCCAATCAAGAGGGCTGCAATAACGCGAGGAAGCCTTATATTGTGAATAATATTCACTGCTTGGGCATCACTCGTTTGCATAAAAAAAAGTGCACTGAGTGTGTCTTGAAAACTAAGCGTATAATAACCAAGCGAGAGTGCTACAATTACAAGAATTATACAGGCTACCATTAGGCATATGAGGATAGGTGTTACATTTTTATGTTTGTATTCGGTCATGCAATCTACTTTTTTCTTGACGTTTTATAAAAGTCATGGTATTATATGTTTTAAGCGTTATACTAGTATAAGAATAACGCTACTTACACAAAAAGTCAAGAATAAAAGGATTATCACATGAAAAAAAGATTTGTTATTGTTTTGCTTACACTCTTAGTTGTACTACATACCTATGCAGGTGGAAATAATGAGAATACCACAGTTGGTGAAGGAAAGACTATTGTAGATATGGCAGGTAGGACTGTTATAGTTCCAAATGAAATTACTACGGTTTTTTC
Organism: uncultured Treponemataceae bacterium; assembly: GCA_964371295.1. Taxonomy (GTDB): domain Bacteria; phylum Spirochaetota; class Spirochaetia; order Treponematales; family Treponemataceae; genus CAYJFX01. The sequence continues at coordinate 786 of CAYJLT010000113.1, read as the reverse complement.
AACAAACCCAATTGGAACAATCTTTCTCTATACACTTGCACCTGAAAAACTTGTAGCTTGGAACTTTGCTCCAAATGAAGCTGAAATGGAGTTTATTGCAGAGGAGTATCAAAATCTTCCAGCCTTTGGTCAAGATGCGAGGGTAAACTATGAGGCTGTATTGAGCGAAAATCCTGATATAATTATCGTATACTTTCAAACTATTAGCGATAAATTATATTCAGACATCGAAAACCTAGAAACAACACTAGCAAAGCCAGTTATTGCAATAAAAGGTCAGTTAGTTGATGCAGATGCAACCTATGAGTTTTTAGGCGAATTACTAGATGTTAAAACAGAAGCTCATAAAAGAGCAGACTATGTTCGAGGCATTTTTGATAAAGCGATAAGCAGCGAAAATAAGGCGCGAGTATATTTTGGCGATGGAATTGCGTCCCTTGATACCATTCCAAAAGGTTCGCCTTCTAGCCAAGAATTAGATTTAGCAAGTGTAGAAAATGTTTCAGAAGTTTCTTTTGGCTCTGAAAGTAGGGTAAGTGTTTCGCCAGAACAGATTATTGCATGGAATCCTGATATAGTATTAGTAAATGGAGAGCCAAAAGAAGGCGTGTCGCAATATAAGGCTGTTGAAGATTTTTTGGCGAACCCTGTATACAAGGATTTAAAAGCAGTACAAGAACATCGCGTTTACGGTGTTCCCAAAACACCCTTTAGCTGGGTTGGGCGCCCTATCGGCGTAAACAGACTTATAGGAGTGCAATGGATTTCACATTTAGCATATGGTGG
>CAYJLT010000112.1:0-4799 GCA_964371295.1 uncultured Treponemataceae bacterium | reverse complement strand
TATCTTTGTCAATTGATCTTTTTTCACTCATAATGCACTATAATACAGTATTTTATAAGAAAAATCTATAGTTTACACATAAAAAAAGAGTGTAACAGCACGTTACACTCCTTTACAATATCCGTTTATAAATGCTTATTTTTCTCGTTTAAAGCACATAAACCAATCTAGGCAGTAAGTATCATCGTCTTTACTTTCCATGCGCTCTTTTGCAACACCACATGAACCTGCTGTTGGCACAATAACATCTTGGCCTGGTCTCCAATCTGCAGGAGTTGCAACACTATCGTTATCTGCTTTTTGTAGTGCTAAAATAATACGTTTTATTTCATCAAAGTTTCGTCCAGTGCTTAATGGGTAGTATAAAATTGTTCGAATTTTTCCATTTGGGTCTACCACAAACACAGCTCGCACCGCTTGGGTGTTTGATTGTCCTGGTTGAATCATACCATATTGCTTAGCAACATCCATGCGGATATCTTCAATAAGAGGGAACTTAACTTCAATGTTTTTCTTTCCATTCCATTCGAGCTCTTGTATTCTTCTAAGCCATGCAATGTGCGCATAGAGTGAATCTACTGACAAGCCTACAAGTTCTGTGTTGAGGGCTTTGAACTCATCTGCCATTGAGGCAAAGGTCATAAACTCTGTTGTACATACTGGTGTAAAGTCAGCAGGGTGTGAAAATAAAATTACCCATTTACCCTTATAATCTGAAGGAAAGTTAATTTCACCTTGTGTTGTTACAGCTTTAAAACTTGGAGCATCATCTCCAATTAACGGCATTCTGTTTACATTTGCATCTTCCATTTTTCTTATCTCCTTTTTAAAATGAAATGTTAGTAGTTTCTAACTGAATTAACTATACAGGCCTTTAGCTCACTGGTCAACGTACATTCTTACACAGTGGTAGTGATATTATCACCTATTAAACATTTAATCAAATTCTACCCTTTATGTACAACATCAACCATATCAAAAAATATTGTGTATTGACAACTCAGAGAGCTCATATTATAGTTACAAATGAGCAAAAACAAACACTTAACTATTAAAGGGGGTTAAGTATGAAAAATGATTTATACATAGTTACTGGTGCTAATGGGCATTTAGGAAAAACCATTGTCAAACTTTTATGTGAGGCAGGAAAACATGTAAGAGGCCTTATTCTCCAAAAGGAACAGTTTGAAAGCATTGCAGGTGTAAAATATTACTATGGCGACATAAGAAATAAAAACACACTAGAACCTTTATTTCTTTCAAAAAAAAATTTGTATGTCATTCATACGGCAGGTATTATAGATATTTGTGAAAAAACATCGCCCCTTTTAAAAGAGGTAAATGTTCTCGGAACAAAAAATATAATTGAATTATGTATAAAGCATTCCGTAAAAAGGCTTATTCATGTAAGTTCGGTTCACGCAATTCCCGAAAAAGAGGCATTAGAAATTATTGATGAAGTTAATTCCTTTTCAAGTGAAGCAGTTATAGGTACTTATGCTAAAACAAAGGCCGAAGCTTCACAGATTGTACTGGAGGCAAGTAAGGCCGGTTTGGACGCAGTTATTGTTCATCCTTCAGGAATAATAGGGCCTAATGATGACAGCAATAACAACTTTCTTGTACAAATGATTTCTGATTTTATTTCTGGCAAACTACTGGCCTGTGTAAATGGCGGCTATGATTTTGTTGATGTAAGAGATGTTGCAAAGGGCTGTATTCTTGCCCTTGAAAAAGGAAAAAGTGGAGAGTGTTATATATTATCAAACCGGTATTACAAAGTTGCAGAACTTTTAAAAATTGTGCAAAACATAAAAAAAAGCAGGCGCCTACCTTCTTTGCCTATGTGGTTTGCTGAATTCCTTGCACCTTTTTTTGAGTGTGGCGCACGATTACTAAAAAAAAGACCTCTTTTTACACAATATTCGCTACACACATTAAAAGCAAGGTACTTTTTTTCACATGACAAAGCCACATCTGAATTAGGGTTTCGCCCACGTAATATTCAAGATACAATAAAAGACACTATCACGTGGATACTACAAAAAGCAAACATTAAAAACTGCACAAAGGTGTAATTTGCAATATTTTTTAAAAGCTTGTGTACACTAAATAGCCAATATACGCGATGTAAACTAATAGTAAAAAAGCTCCCTCAACCCTATTTATTCTGCCAGGCCTATTTTTATTAAAGGCAAATCCAAATAAAAAGAGCGATAATGTAAGAGCCCCCATAATGGCAATATCACGTGAAAAGAGCTCTGGGCCTACTTCCATTGGGCTAATACTACCTGCAATACCAACAACAGCTAAGGTATTAAAAAGGTTGGAACCCAACACGTTTCCAAGTGCAATGTCGTGTTCGCCTTTTTTAATAGCTGCAAGTGATGAAGCAAGCTCAGGCAAAGAGGTTCCAATAGCAACAATGGTGAGTCCAATAATTAAATCACTTACTCCAAGGGCGGTAGCAATTGTCACCGCACCAGACACAACAAGGCGAGAACTACCAACAAGCACTCCAAGTCCTACTAAAAGCCAAAACCAAGCCTTTTTTATGGGTATTGCTATTTTTTCATCTTCCTCAGCAAAATCTTCACCCAATGTATCGTTTTTAGTATGTAAGCCTTGATAAATTGTCCATGTCATAATTATGGCAAAGACAACAAGGAAAATAATGGCGTCTAAGCGAGTAACATCTCCATCGTATACAAGAGCTGCTGCTAAAATGGTTACAAGTGCTAATAGTGGTAATTCTTTTTTTAAAACAGTAGATTGAACCGTAATTGGTTTTAATAGAGCAGTAAGCCCCAAAATAAGAGCAATGTTCGTAATATTTGAGCCATAAGCATTTCCAAGAGCAATACCAGGATTGCCTTCGACTGCAGAAAACGCCGATACAACCATCTCAGGGGCAGAGGTACCAAAGCCGACAATTACCATCCCAATTAAAAGAGGCGACATCCCGAAGTGCTTCGCAACACCACAAGCTCCATCAACAAATTTATCAGCACTCCACACAAGGAGAATTAAACCACCAACAAGGGAAACTATAGCTAAAACCATATGTACGTACCTACCTCAGATTAGAGTATAAAGAAATTTACGTAAAAAGACAAGGTAGAAGTGTTACATGTTCGCATCTATAAATTTGATTTAATTTCTTCTTCTGTGAGGCCTGTGAGTTTTACAATAGTTGAAATATCAAGGCCCTCTAATAACGATGCCTTTGCAACTTCGAGCTTAGCCGCGTGCGCACCTTGTTCTATCCCTTTTTCAACTCCTTCTTCATATCCGACGTAACGCATATCTTCAAACTTTAATGCTAGGTTCATATAGTCCATCCTCCATTGTTTGTTTGTCTTTATCTCATGTATTTGCTTACTAAACGTTTCCATCTTTGTATCTTTTGCTTTTTCCCCATTTACAAAAGCCAGAAAATTTTTCCTCTGTGCATCTTTTTCTTTTAGATACGCCTTTGTGTTAAAAAAGAGACTGTACCTACCATCATTTAGGTACACATCGCTATCTTCTTGGCACACATTGTTAAAGCTGTAACAAGGTAAGCCTTTTCCAAAAGGGTCAAACGTACAAATAAAAATTACATACGAATTATGAAGCTCATTATACTTCATACCCTTTTCCATTTCGTCAAAGTCTATACACGCTTCGTAATAGCGTACCCGCTTAGGCAAATTCTGTGCCGTCCCCACCTGCATCTGTCGTTTTTTACGCTTCCATGCGTAAAAAACTTACCGAGTTTGGCTAAGCCAAACTCGCTTATCTATTCAGTATTGGTGGCCTCCATGCCACACTTTCAAAAATCGTGAGCCACGGACGGCGGACAAAAGCAAGGCGAGTTTTGAGCTAATCACTACGCTACGCTTGCGCAAAACTCGGTAAGTAAAATTGACACGATGTCAATTTTACGACGTACACATCGAGTCGTACCCCTTTTGCATCATAGGCAACTTCAATAGTTTTTTGGTATTCAACATATTCGATTGCTCCTACCTTAAACGGCAAGAGTATTTCAAGTACCTCTTTACAAGTTTCGGGGTTTCGCATAAACTTAGAAAAAATGTAATCGTCCGTAATGCCAAGCTCTTCCCATTTTTTCAACGCAATTTTTTGTTTGCTGTCTGCACTTTTAGTATAGTCCATGTTGCCATTTTTTTCAAGTTTAGTTTTCATGAAAAACCACCTTTGCTAGTAGATTTAGAAGCAATTTCCTATACTATAGTTATAGTGTTTTTTGTGAAAAATTCTTGAGCTTTTCCTGTCATTGCTTGAGTCCTTTGACTTCACTCAGGATAAATTCCGTCGAGCCCCCTTCGTGGTGTAGAGAATCTTCGCTTTGCCACCAAGATTGGTCATTGTGTAGCCGCGGATGAGCAGGATGTAAAGGATGTGTTACATGCGAGCAAGTGTTCACACGCTCGTTATGTTAAAACCGTAGTATCCGACGAGTTAGGCGGACACTACGGGAATAGTTTTAATTATGGTTGTAATGCATTTATCTTTTCATATACATTAGAGCCATTTTCGGGTCCTAACTTCGCCCCTGTTGTTGTTATGCCACTTTGTGTTAAAGCAGAATCGCGGAACATGCTCCGACTGCCATCTGGTGCCCAAGAATAGGGGCCACTTGTTGAGGTAACCTTCGATGTATTCCAACCACGTATATCAAGACTAGTGAGTGAAGGGGTGGTAGCAAACATCTCAGACATATCCGTAACATTTGAGGTATTCCATGCACTTAAATCTAGGTTCTCAAGGGTATAACCGAGAGAGAACATATA
>CAYJLT010000111.1:0-4805 GCA_964371295.1 uncultured Treponemataceae bacterium | reverse complement strand
TTTCGACACCTTCAGTAATTACACCTAGGTCTTCTGCAATAATTGGAATGTCACCCAGCTCTTTTTTTATGGCATCAAAAAGTTCATGCCCTGGACATGTAACCCACTTTCCATTTATAGCTGTTTTTTCTTTGGCAGGAACAGACCAATATGCTTCAAATCCTCTAAAGTGATCAATTCGAACATAGTCTACATGCTTTAAACATGCTTGAATCCTTTTAATCCACCATTGAAACCCATCCTTTTTCATGGCATCCCAATCGTACAAGGGATTTCCCCATAATTGGCCGGTTTCACTAAAGTAGTCGGGCGGAACACCGGCAACAGACTTTGGCTGGCTGTTTTTATCTAATTGAAATAACTCTTGATTTGCCCACACGTCAGCAGAGTCAGATGCAACAAATATAGGAATATCACCTATAATTGAAACACCTTTTTTGTTTGCATATTTTTTAAGCTCATTCCACTGGTCAAAAAAGAAAAATTGAATTGCTTTTTGCACTTCTATGTCATGCTCATGCGCACTAAGCCATGCAGCTAATGCCGTTTTTTCTCTGCTTCGTAATTCTTTTGGCCAATAATTTGACCACATGGCATTCTCTCGTTTTTCTTCTTGTGCCTTTGCATCATAATGCTGTTTAATACTCATAAAAAGTGCGTAGTTATCGAGCCAAAAAGCATTTTCCATTTTAAAATCATCATACTTCTTTTTGTATGATGCGCTACCCTTTCCCTTTAAGAATTGGCTTGCAGCAAGTTTTAGTAGTGGCATTTTCCACCAAACAACAGATCCAAAATCCACATAACCTGAAGCTTTAATATAATCAGGTGGCTCAATTTGTGTTTCTGTTAGAACCTTATTTCCTACGAGTATATCTAAATCAATTAAAAGTGGATTTCCTGCAAAGGTTGAAAAAGAGGCATAAGGGGAATCTCCATACCCTGTTGGACCTAAGGGAAGTATTTGCCATAATGACTGATTTGCTGATTTTAACCAATCTACAAATTTTTTAGCTTGTGCTCCAATTGTGCCTATACCATTGGAGCTAGGAAGTGATGTGGGATGCAACAATATCCCACTAGCTCTTGTTAATTTCATACTTAAATTATAGTACACCTTTGCAAATTCAACAAGCCTCTGCAATATTTTTTTCCTAAATAATGCTTGACTGAACCATATATAAGCCCATATAATTAAAAAAGAGGTAGCACATGTCTGATATTAAATCAACCATCCAAGCTCAAAGAAATTTTTTTAACACTAAAGTTACATACGATATTTCATTTAGAATCAAACAACTCAAGTCTTTACAACAAGCACTTCACACATATGAAGAAGAAATACTCCTTGCCTTAAAAAAAGACTTAAACAAAGCTCCCTTTGAGGCATATGTAAGTGAAATACATTTAGTGCATGAAGAAATCACTTATATGATAAGAAACATAAAAAAACTTGCAAAGCCGGAAAGAAAGAGAAGTCCGCTTATTAACTTCCCCTCAAGCAGTACTATGTATAAAGAGCCATATGGTGTTATGTTAGCAATTGCTCCGTGGAACTACCCCATCCAGCTTTCTCTCGTTCCTGTAATTGGCGCCATAGCTACAGGAAATTGTGCAATATTAAAACCTTCAAACTATTCTCCAAACAGCGCTAAGGTACTCTCAAAAATTATTAAGAAGACTTTTAAGCCCGAGTACATCACAACAGTTGAAGGAGATAGAAAAGTAAATAAAGAACTCTTAAACCAACGCTTTGACCACATTTTTTTTACGGGAAGCCCAGAGATTGGAAAACTTGTTATGGAAAAAGCATCTAAACATCTAACGCCAGTAACGCTTGAGCTGGGTGGAAAAAGCCCTTGTATTGTAGAAAAAACAGCAAACATTGACCTTGCCGCAAAAAGAATTACTTGGGGAAAGCTATTTAATGCAGGACAAACATGCATCGCCCCCGACTACATTATAGTTGACAATAGTGTAAAAGAAGAATTTATTTTAGCAGTAAAAAAATACGTGTTAGAATTTTATGGAGAAAAGCCACAAAAAAATCCAGAGTTTCCTAAGATTATTAATGAAAAACATTTTGAGCGGCTTTCGACGTTAATTTCAAAAGCAAAAAATGTATGGGGAGGCGAAGTTAATGCAAAAACGCGCCAAATTGGACCCTGCATTTTTGAAAATGTTTCATGGAAAGATGAAATAATGAAAGATGAAATTTTTGGCCCCATTTTTCCTATTATTGGTTTTGATTCCATTGAAGATGTTGTAATAAAAATAAATGAAAGGCCAAAACCTTTGGCTTTTTACATATTCACAACATCAAAAGAAGTAGAAAGCTATGTAATAAAGCATATCTCATTTGGTGGCGGCTGTGTAAACGATACGCTTGTGCATTTAACAAACATTAACCTTGGATTTGGTGGTGTAGGAAACAGCGGTATGGGTAATTACCATGGAAAAAGAACCTTTGAAACACTTACTCACTCAAAGGGAGTGTTAAAAAAAGCAAATTGGTATGACCTACCACTGAGATATGCTCCGTACAATGATAAACTTACATGGGTTAAAAAAATTCTAAAACTTATATCGAATTTTTAACCATTAATACCCTCTCGATATCAAAGACAAAATTTCTATTTTAAACCTAGGCATCACACAAAAAAACAAATCTCTACTTTATTCAGTTTTATTCGAAAAAACGGCGCATACATTATTGCAATTATGTATAATTTATAATATAATAGATAGATAGTTCACAAAAATTTATATGCGTGAAGGACAATCGTCAGGAAAACCCTTCAAGCGTTGCTTGAGTTGTTTTGCACTCAATTCATGCATAGAAATTTAATAAACTTAGGAGAAGAAAAATGAAAAAATTACTTACTGTAGTTTTTGCTCTTGCATTAGTTGCATCTGTATTCGTAGTTGGATGTTCAGGTGGTGCGAGTGCTTCAACAGATGAGCTCGTTGTTGTTATGGGCGGCGAAGCTGTAACTCTTGACCCACATGGTCAAAACGACCAACCTTCATCTCGAGTACGAAAACAAATTTACAACACTCTCGTGACTCAAAATGAACAAATGGAAGTTGTGCCAGGTCTTGCAACCTCTTGGGAAATCACTGATGGTGGACAAACACTTACTCTTAAACTAAGAGAAGGTGTAAAATTCCACAATGGCAACGACTTTAACGCTGAGGATGTTAAGTTCTCTTTAGAAAGAGCCTTAGCATCAGCACACGTAAAAAGCATTGTTCAAGCAATTGACCCTAACGGAATTACCATTATTGATGATTACACAGTAGAAATCAAAATGCTTTACCCATTTGCACCTATCCTCGCTCACTTAGCACACACAGCAATTTCAATTATTGATGAAGAAGCTACAACAGCTGGTGGTGACTCATACGGACAAAATCCAGTTGGAACAGGCCCTTATAAGTTTGTTGAATGGATTCCAGGTGACTCAATTGTATTAACAAGATTTGATGAATACTGGGATGAAAAAGCTATAATTGAAAATGTGCGTATGCGCGTTATCACAGAAAATGCTGCACGTGCAATCGCAGTAGAAACAGGTGACGCTCACATTGTATATGATATTGCACCAAACGATGTTGCTCGTATCGAAGAAAATAATGATTTAAAAATGATTAGAAGTAATAACTTCTCTTCTGCTTATGTTGGATTTAATGTTCAAAAAGAGCCATTTAATGATGTACGTGTTAGACAAGCTATCAACTTAGCACTCGACATGGAATCAATTGTTGAAGCTGTATACTATGGTGCTGGTAGCCCCTCAAAAGGTCCTATTGTAGAAAGAGTATGGGCATATAACACTGACCTACCTGGTTACGGATACGATTTAGAAGAAGCAAAACGTTTAATGGCAGAAGCTGGATATGCTGATGGCTTTGAAACAACAATCTGGGTAAATGATAACCAACAACGTATTGACATTGCAGAAATTGCACAATCACAACTAGCAGAAATTGGAATTACATTAAATATTGAAATTCTAGAATGGGCTGCATACCTCGAAAGAACTGCAGCTGGTGAACATGAAATGTACATTCTTGGTTGGGTAACAGTTACAGGAGATCCTGACTATGGTCTCTATGCAACATTCCACACAGAAAGCTTTGGTGCTGCTGGTAACCGATCATTCTATTCTAGCCCACGTGTTGATGAACTTTTAACTATTGGTAGAACAACAGGTGATCCAGATGCTCGTATGGATGCTTACAAAGAAGCTCAAGAAATTATCTTTGCTGATGCTCCTTGGATTTTTACTTGGCAAGGTGAAGACCTTAACGCAACAAGTGCAAATGTTGCAGGTTTTGTAAATAACCCAGCTGGTCACCATAGATTAGATACTGTTTATTTCTCAGAATAAGAAATGCAATAGTAAAACGTATTTTGGGAACCTAAAAATTCTATTTGCTTTTTGAGGTTTCTTTTACACGCTACGGTATGCCTTGAACTATAGGCATACCGTGTTCTTTTTTTCAAAGACAATTGAGAAGAAAGTTTATATAAAGTGGTGCAATTATGACGCAACACTTAGGAGGAAACTTGTCTAGATACATTATTCGAAGATTTTTGATGATAATCCCTGTATTATTCGTAGTAAGTTTTATCATCTTTACCTTACTTTATTTTACACCGGGAGACCCGGCTCAAATTATGCTTGGTGAACAAGCAGACCCTGCCGATGTTGCACAATTACGTGCCGAACTTGGCTTAGATGATCCATTTTTTGTTCAATTTGGACGATACATTCTAAATATCCTTCAAGGAGATTTAG
>CAYJLT010000110.1:0-4858 GCA_964371295.1 uncultured Treponemataceae bacterium | reverse complement strand
CAATTAACTCACCGCCACCTACACCACAGCCAGTTTTTGTAAAAAATGATGTTGACAGCCCTGCAAGGTGGTATGTAGCCTTTGATGTTGCAACTCTTTCTCAAAGAAAAACCTTGCAAGGTGATATTAGCGCAATTACAATTGATGGGGTAAATTATCCCATCAATATAGATGAAAGTGGTGTTATTACTGGTCTTAATTCTGGTTTTACAACAACTATTCCACCTGCAAATGATGGAAGTTCTCCTTCATATAGTGATTCTTTGGGTCAAGCTTACACGCACAGTAGCGGAAACACGGTATATTTTGACTCGGGGCACGATTATAATGGTGCAAACGATTTTACAAGCAGTGTTCAATTTATAGATTCAAAAGGCTTGGTATCATCGACAGTGAGTGTTTCTACAAAAGCACAACCGATACGAGAGTTTTATGTTGCAGATGCAGTAAATGGCAACGGAAAGTCGGGTAACCCTTTTAATAATGTGCAAAGCGCCGTCGATGCGATAAAGGCAATAAATGATGAAGAGAGCATGTATACTATTTATATAAAGGGAACTATAAGTCAACAAGGAAGCGCCAATAGTAATGGTATGATTGTAATTGACAGTGAAAAGCCCCTTAACATATCACTACAAAATTGGGGTGGCGGCACAGCTACCATTGATGCGAGCGGGAAAAATAAACGTGTTTTGTATATTAGCGGGGCTAGGACGAATGTTACGTTGAATGGTATTATTATTACTGGTGGGCGTGTGACTGGAGCTCCTGCAATAGGTGGTGGTGTTTATTTAATAAGCGGAAATTTAACACTGAAAGAAGGTTCTGAAATAAAAGATAACAATGCACAAGGGACGCAAGGATCAAAAGGTAGTGATGGTCGAGACAGTGATGAGAAAGACGGTGCAGATGGTGAAGCAGGTGGTACTGGTAGTACTGGTGGAAATGCTTATGGAGGTGGGGTGTATATTACAAACGGTATATTAAATTTAGAAGAAGGTTCAAAAATTTACAACAATAATGCTACAGGTGGTCGAGGCGGAACCGGAGGAACTGGTGGCGATGCAAAAACGTCTTCGGGTAGTGCTGGAATTGGTGGGTATGGCGGAACGGGTGGAAATGCCTATGGAGGTGGAGTTTGTGCTAATGATGAATCCCAACTTGTAGGCAAGAATACTGAAACTGTGTATGAAAATGATGCAATAGGTGGTGCAGGAGGAACACAAGGTACTGGTGGCAGGAATTCTAATGGCTCGAAGGGAGGTAGCCTTGGTCCAGGTGGGGGCGGTAGTGGCGTCGGTGATCAATGGCACATTTTGTAGTGCCCCATTTTTTACTAACTTGTGCTATAAAAAACCACGAGAAATACACTACAAGTAGCATTTTTACATTTCAAAATCTCATCGACGCTAAGAATTATTAATTATTAATTATCCCTCCCCCCCTTACCTTGACACACTTTCTCAAGCATGATAAAATAACTGCGATGCTTTAGTGCTTATTATAGAGGATTCTAGCGCAAAGAAATAATATATTATAAGGTTGATTAAAATGAGTAAAAAAAATACTGATAAAACTAAGGTTGAAGCACCTAAAACAAAGAGAAATCCAATTATTTTTGCACTTTCGGTGCTTTTATTGGTTGTTATTGCAATAGCTTTTGTATTTTCACCTGGTTTAATTTCACAAAATACTGGAATGCCAGACTTGGGTTCATATGATGGAAAAGCAATAGAATACGATGAAGAATTTGTAAATTTAGTTGAATACTTTACCGAACAATTGCAGTTTCAAGGAACCCAAGGGGATCCAATGTTTTCTGCAATGACACAGGCTTTTAACTACTCTGTATTAACACATGCCTTTGTAGACGAAGTTGAAAAATCAGGCTATGTTGCTCCAACATCTCTCGTAAATAGAGAAATGATTCAATATTTTCAAGATGAGAATGGTGTTTACTCAGAAAGACTGTTTCAAGAAACTCCAGATGGAACAAAAATTCAAATAAAAGAAGCAACAGAAGAAGGTATTAAGAGAAACCTTTATTTTAATGATCTTTCTGGTATTAAAACATCTGCAAGTGAAATTGCATTTATAAATGAAATGAATAAAAATCAACGTTCATTTAATATGGTGAGCTTTGACACAGGTGATTACCCAGCTGAAGAAGTTATCGCCTATGGTACTGATAATGCAGAATTGTTTACCATATATTCAATGGATGTAATAACTGTTAATGATGAAAGTACTGCAAAAACAGTACTTGGACGAATTACAAACAATGAACTCACTTTTTCTGACGCAGTTACAGAGTATTCAATAGATCAATACTCAACTGATGCAGGAAAGCTAAATGACAGTATGCATTATCAGCTTAAAGATATTGTAAACGGTGAAGAAGCTTTTAATACTCTTGTAGCACTACAAAGTGGTGAAGTAAGTGAAGTGATAGAAACTACAACTGGGTTTTCAATTTTCTCAGTTACTGCAAACCCAACACTTGCGACATTTCCAAATGAAGAATTGCAAAGTGCTGTTTATTCATACCTAACCATTTTTGAAGCAGGACGCATTGAAGATTATTATATAAACCTTGCCAAAGACTTTGCTTCAAGCTCAATTACAAATGGATATAATGCAGCTGTTTCTGAATATGGTCTTACAAATGCTTCTATTGATGCATTTCCTGTAAACTATGCAAGCACTCCATTATTAGACACTATTCCAACTGATAACTCAACAGTTCTTAGTCAAGCACAATCAAATGAACAGTTTTTTGAAACAGCTTTTTCTTTAACTGAAGGAGAAGTTTCAGAGCCAATTGTTTTAGGTAATAATGTTATTGTATTATCATTGGTTGAAGAAATAACAAATGAAGAAGAAAATCAAAATCTTGATTTCTTGTATCCGTACTACGTGACACAGTTTGATTCAACTGATATTTCTTCTTTCTTTATGGGTAGTGAAAAAGTAGAAAATAATTTATTTTCCGTACTTCTTGAATACTTCTTATAAAAAATTATGAGGTTTTTGTGACCGACACATATGAGACACCCTGTTTGGTAGAAACCGCTCGGGGTGTTTCTGTTTTATACAACAAACGCCACCTCTTTTCGCGCTTTGACCCTCAAAAAGCATTTTTAACTATTCTTCAAAGTACTCCTATTCTAGATGAAAGTCTTATTCTCTGTATTTCTCCTGTGTTAGACTTTCCCATAAATGCAATTTTTCAAAAAATAGAAGATGAAAAAATTCAAAACTGTTTTGTACTAGCAATTGAAAAAAATAAAATACTGTATGATTTTTTTCAAACACAAATAGAAAAATCATTAGATAATAAGGCCTTTGCTAGCCTTTGTGTCGAGCATGAAACCGACATTTCATTTTTATTGGAAGGTCTTACTAGTGGGTCAACCATGCAAGGAAAGGAACTTCCTGCAGTTTTAAATTTTAAGCGAGTTATTCTCCTAGAAGCTTCTAGCGAAGTAAACCAACATCGAGATTTTTATACCAATGTTGCACGCTTTACACAAAACTCAATTTCACAGTTTTGGAAAAATCGTATGACCTTAGTACGGTTAGGAAAACTATTCTCAAAAAATACCCTTCGCAATGCTTCAAGGTTAAAAAATGCTTTCGAGCTTCAAAAGGGATGTATTGCAAAACCAATACTCATTGTGGGTGCGGGTACTTCACTTGAAGATGCTATTCCCTTTATTAAAGAACATAATGATAGTTTTTTTGTTTTGTCGATTGCTGCTGCAGTCCAGAGTTTAGTTTCTAGTGATATTAAAATTGATGCAATTGTTACTTTAGAAGGCCAGTATGCTACCGACAAGGCTTATGTAGGGCTTGATGATAGAACAATACCACTTTTTGCCGATATTGCATCAAGGCCAAATGCACAGAAGTGCTTTGATACTGTATCATTTTTTATCTCAGAATACACAAAAAGTCCATTATTAGAGAGAATTAAAAAAACTTTTCCAAATATTCCAGTTTTTCCGCCCCTTGGCTCAGTTGGAATCACAGCTACTGAGCTAGCACTCTATTTACGTAAAGATACAGATATACCAGTATTTTTTGCTGGCCTAGATTTTTCATTTCCGGTAGGGAAAACACACGCAAAAGAAAGTCCTCACATAAAAGAATCTCTGCATAGTTGTAACAGGCTTTCTCCTATTGGAAATGTAGCAATGAGTTTTAGGCATGGAGCATTTTTATTCAAAAATCAACCTATAAAATTGGTAAGTGACTCCGGTCTTAAGGTCTATGCCGACTTATTTAATGAAAGATACAAGAACGAAAAAAGCTTATATAGTTTGTCGAGTTATGGGTTGGTTTATGATGGCTTTTATTGTGATGAACAAAAAGCAATAAGTATATTATCAATGTTTGATCATGTTGATCTGCCTTCAGATTTTTTAGTTGTAAGCGAAGATAGTTTAACAGTTGAAGCTTTTTACGAGGACGAAAAAGAAAGACTTGAAGCTATTAAAAGTATGCTTACAGGTACTGCTGAGCTTAATGAAGCGGCCTTATTAAAACTATTAAAAGATTGTAGTTATTTATATGACCACTTTCCAGATGGGCACAAGGGTGCAAATCTTAGGCAAGATTTCTTAAATAGGGTGCGCAGCGAAGTGGATGTGTTTTTGAAAAGTATTGAGGTTGTTACAAATTATTAAGGTTTGCTAGGGAGATAATGTATGAAAAAAGTATTTATGGTTTGTATTATACTTTGTATATGTAAATTTACACTAGTATCTCAAAATCAAATACCTACACAAGTGTACGACGCTCTAATGCTTTATAAGAGTAACGAGGATTTAATTAAAGAAGAAAAAGCCTATGATGT
>CAYJLT010000109.1:0-5179 GCA_964371295.1 uncultured Treponemataceae bacterium | reverse complement strand
GATGAAGTTATTGGTATGCTCGAAGTTCGCGATACATTCAAAGTGCCAAAAATTGGTGTTATTGCAGGTTCTTATGTTACACAAGGGCTTATTACAAGAACAAGTAGCGTAAATATTATTCGTGAAGGCATTGTAATTTACTCAGGTAAGGTTACATCTCTTAAACGATTTAAGGATGATGCAAAAGAAGTAACATCTGGCTATGAATGTGGTGTTGGAATTGATAAGTGGCAAGACATTCAAGTTGGAGACCAATTTGAAGTATACAAACAAGTTGAAGTAGCACGTAAACTTGGTGACACCTTAGAAGAAGAAGCAAAAAAGGCAAAAAAAGCTAAAAAAGATAGTGAAGCTTCAGCCTCTGAGGAAGAATAATCATGGGTGAGTTTAGACTCGTTCGTCTCGGAGAGCAAATTCGAGACGAAATATCCAAGATGATTATGCAAGGCTATGTAAAAGATCCTAGGGTATCTACCTTTTTAAGTATTAATAGGGTTGAAGTTACGCGGGATCTTGGCTTTGCAAAAGTGTATGTTTCGAGCTTTATGAAAGATACTTCTATTGAAAAAGGTGTAAAAGGTTTACAAAGTGCTGCAGGCTATATTCAAACGAGCTTAAGCAAAAAGTTAAGCCTTAGGCAATTTCCAAAACTAACCTTTATTGTAGATACGAGTATAAAAGACGGAATGAGTATGGTTCAAACCCTTACAGAGCTTGAAAAAACTCACGATACTGAAGAGACTAATGAAGAAGAGTAGTCTGCGGATATGAACGTGGAAAGCTTACACTAACGAATAAACGGTATGAGAGGTGGAGTATGACCGAAGAAGGTAAAGCTTCAGGAATTGTTCTTTATGCTAAAAAGCGCGGCCCCACCAGTTTTAACTCTCTCAATCACATTAAAAAGGCACTTAATACAAAAAAAGTTGGTCATACAGGTACGCTTGATAGTTTTGCTGAAGGTTTACTAGTTGTTATGGTTGGAAGTTTAACAAGGCTTGCTTCTCATGTAACGGCCTTTGATAAAAAATATGAAGCAATCATTAAATTTGGAAGTCAAACCGATACGCTCGATCCCTCTGGCAAAGTTACTGATACGAGTGACCTACCACTTGTAGATGCTTTTAAACTGGCTGTTCAAAAGCACACGGGTAAGGTAGAACAGTTTCCGCCTTTATACTCTGCCATCCACATAAACGGAAAACGTGCAAGTGATATTGCACGCACTGGTAAAACCATCGACATGCCAAGTAGAACTGTAAATGTGTACAGCTCGAATATTCTTGACATAGAAGAAAAGAATGGGAGGGTAGCGTATGCTCATGTTTCCTTTCATGTTTCTAAGGGCACTTATATAAGAAGTTTAGCGCGAGATATTGCAAAAGATTGTAACTCCTGTGCCCACCTTATAGCTCTTCGAAGAACTGCTGTTGGTTCTTTTAGCTTGCATGAGGCCGTGGGATATGAAGATTTGCAGGACTTTAGTATTGATACATCAATAAAACACCTAGATAACAAAACCAAAAATCAAGATGAATGCGATTATACTAATAAAATAAAGAGAAGTCTTTATTTTATGACTGAATCTCTAGCGAAGGAGTGTGGTATGAATGTAGCTTATCTGTTACAAGAGCATAGCTTTAGTTTTTATAATGGTAAACCTCTAAAGAGTTCAATGTTTGCAAAACTTGAACATGAGACAAACAAAAGTATTGCAGTTTTTGATGCCGATAAGTTTTTTATTGGCGTTATAGAGTATAGAGATAATAAGCTCAGCTACGGATATGTAATCCCACAAACATAAAAAAAGTCACCTTACGGTGACTTTTTTTATTACAGCTTAGTGTATTAGTTAGTAGTTACTGGGTTTACACCAGTTGCAGCATATGTTCCTGCAACCATACCAAATGCGTTTGCATCAGCATCAGCGTTTGAACCAAGTCTGTTTGTTCCGTGGATACCACCTGTTACTTCGCCTGCAGCAAAGAAACCAGGAATTACATTTCCATTTGAATCTAATACTTCAGCGTTAGGAGTAATTGTTACACCACCCATTGTGTGGTGAACTGATGGCCATTGTGGAATTGCATAGTATGGGCCTTCTTCAATTTTTACCATTGATGATGCCATTACTTTTCCAAATTCTGGATCTTCTTGGCTATCAATATAGCTATTGTGGTTTGCAATTGTTTGCTCAATTGTTGCACCATTAATATTGATAGTTTTACCTTGATATGTTTGTGCATTAATATTTTCAGCTAATTCTTCATATGTAGCACCTTGGATAATTCGTCCAGTATCTAAGCCTTTTTGAATATCTGAATCTGGTACCCATGAAGCAAGTTTACGGTTAAAAATTGAGAATGTAGTTGTTCCACCAGTTGCAACTGCAGCATCTGAACATACGTCTCTTCTTTCGCCTTCATTTACATATCTTTCGCCATTTTCATCAACATATACAATACCATAGCTAGGTCCAGTAAAAGGAATTACAGCAACTGTATCCAATACACCATTGTTAGGATCTGCAAAAGGATATCGTTGGATGTATTGTAAGTCACGTGTACCTGCTCCAAGTTCCATAGCCATTACTAAACCTTCACCAGTTGCACTAGGTGCATTAGTAGTAGGAATGCCATCATCTAATTTAGAATCATAACCACTTCTCATTTCAACATTTGCACCAAAACCACCAGTTGCAAGAATAACACCCTTTTCAGCCTTAATAGTTTTTAAGCCATCAACTGTTGCAACTTGAATACCAACAACTCTATCACTGTCCATGAAAATTTGAACAAGTTTAGTGTTTGTTTGAATGTCAACACCAACATCTTTTGCCATTTTTTCTTGAACTGTAACTATATCTTGACCAATTGAGTTTTCAGTTACATAAGTTCTAAAACCATAGTGTCCACCTGGGCGTGCTAATGTTTCACGTACTTCCAAGCCGTTTTCTAACAATTGGTCAAAATACATTGGTGACCCATAAACCATAACTTCAACAAGCTCTCTTTGTGGAAGGTTATCCCCACCAACAATTGTGTCTTCAATGTGTTGTGCAGCTGTGTCTGGCTCAAGGTTAAATTTTTCTTGAAAGTCAGCAGCAATTGAACTTGTATAGGCAGCATATTGTCCACCGTTGATAGCTGAGTTACCACCGATACGTGGCATTTTTTCGATAAGAACTGTTTCAGCTCCATTTGCTTTTGCAGCGTGTGATGCAGCTAAACCACCAAAACCACCACCAACTACAACTACATCATATGTTTCGTCCCAAGTTGTAGGAACAGGATCATTTGTTAAAGGTGCGTTAAAAACTCCGCCAGCTGAACTAGCAGCACCTTTGTAATTATTCACATCTAATCCTGCTTCACTAATAGCTTTTTCTACTGCTTCTAAAATTGCTTTACTAGAAACTGATGCACCTGCAACATAGTCTAAAGCAATGCTTTGATTGTCAACAACTGCTTGTGGTATTGTGTTGAGCGCAGGATCTGCAATGCCAGCTGTTTCTTTGTGTTCTTTTACTTCAACACTTTTAATAGAGTCTCCGTCAAAAACAACTTCAACAGACATCTCTCCACCGAATCCATTAGCTGTAGTTGTTACTTTTGTTCCACCACCACATGCTACGAATGAAAATGCTATTGCTATAAATAGAATAACACCAAATACTTTTTTCATTATTTTCTCCTAGTTGAATTAAGCAGTAAGAATATAACAAAACAGAGTGCTTTTGTCAATGAGTCTTTTTTTATCGATTTGTGTTTTTATGTAATAAAATCACTTGCACTATACGAAATCTGGGTTTATAATTAAAATATGAGTATAATTAATGTAACAAAAGAAAACTTCGATGAAGTCGTTTTAAAGTCTAGTAAGCCTGTTTTGGCTGACTTTTTTGCGCAGTGGTGCGGGGATTGTAAACGTATTACACCCGCTTTAGATGTAATTTCCCAGCAGCGATCTGAGTCGCTAGTAGTTGCTAAGATTGATTGCGAAGCAGAGTCCGATTTAAAAGAAAAGTATGATGTAACAGCCTATCCTACTTTATATGTTTTTAAGAACGGTACACATGGTGAAAAACTTATTGAACCGCCATCAAAAGCAGAAATTGATGCTTTTATTGACAGTCAGTTGTAAGGAGAATATTAAATGATTTACGATACTATTATTATTGGAGGCGGTCCTGCAGGTTACACCGCAGCTTTATACTGCACTCGTGCAGGCTTTTCAACCTTAGTGCTTGAAAAGCTTTCCCCAGGTGGACAAATGGCAACAACTGAAATTGTTGACAATTATCCAGGCTTTGAAGAAGGAATTGATGGCTTTGAACTTGGTATGAAAATGAAAGCCTGTGCTGATAGATTTGGTGCAAAGACTGAGCTTGTAGAAGTTACTGAGGTCGACTTTTCAAACTCTATAAAAAAAGTTACTACTAACGAAGGTGTATTTGAAGGTAAAACAGTCATAATTGCAACAGGTGCCTCTGCAAGAAAATTAGGCCTTCCTGAAGAAGATGGACTACGTGGAAAGGGAGTTGCCTATTGTGCAACATGTGATGGTATGCTTTTTAAAGGCAAAGAAGTATGTGTTGTTGGTGGTGGTAACTCTGCTGTTGCAGATGCTTTATATTTATCAAAAATATGTACAAAGGTATCTCTTATACATAGACGAGATGAACTTAGAGCCAGTCCAATATATATGAAAGCACTTGAAAGTGAAGAAAATATTGACTTTGTTTGGAACTCAAAGGTCACAAAAATCAATACTTCTGATGCAAGTGGAAGAGAACTTGTTTCAAGTGTAACAGTAGAAAATCTAAAAACTGGTGAGCAAAAAGAAATAGGAAGTCAAGGTGTTTTCATTACCGTTGGGCGAAACCCAAATACAGAGTTGTTTAAAGGTTTAATCCCATTAGATGAAGCAGGGTATATAATTGCAGGTGAAGATTGCAAAACAAATATCGAAGGTGTTTTTGCTTGCGGTGATGTTCGCACAAAACTCTTGAGGCAAATTATTAATGCTTGCGCAGATGGTGCAAATGCTTCACGTTATATAGAGGATTATTTGTTAACACACGAAGGATAATTAGTAATTTCAAATTACGCATGCCTAATGTTGCGGGTTTAGGTGGCATGCTATTTAAATCCGCAGATTTCGCAGATTTATAGGATTT
>CAYJLT010000108.1:3306-5198 GCA_964371295.1 uncultured Treponemataceae bacterium | reverse complement strand
GGTACAGACCATGCTGGTATTGCAACTCAAAATGTAGTAGAGCGAAAACTAAAAGCAGAAGGCACATCTAGGCGTGAGCTTGGGCGCGACGAGTTTTTAAAACGAACGTGGCAAGTAAAAGATGAACACCACGAAATTATTACAAAACAGTTAAAAAAGCTTGGTGCCTCTGTTGATTGGGATAGAGAGCGCTTTACTATGGACGAAGGGCTATCAAAGGCTGTAAGAGATGTATTTGTAACCTTGTACGAAAGAGGTCTTATATATCGAGGGAAGTATCTTGTAAACTGGTGTACATCTTGCGGAACGGCTCTTGCAGACGATGAAGTAGACCATACCGATAAAGATGGTTTTATGTACCATATTTTCTATGAAGTAGAAGATGGTTCAAAGTTAGAAATTGCCACAACTCGACCTGAAACACTTTTAGGTGACACTGCAGTTGCCGTTCATCCAGAAGACGAAAGATACAAACACTTAATTGGAAAAAATGTAAAGCTCCCTTTAACTGATAAGTTAATTCCTATTATAGCTGACACCTATGTAGAAAGAGAATTTGGTACTGGTGTTGTAAAAATTACACCAGGACATGATAATAACGACTGGGAAGTAGGGAAGAGACACAACCTTCCAGTAATTAATATTTTAACTCCAGACGGAAAGCTCAACGAAGAAGTTCCCGTAAAATATCAAGGCTTAAATACAAAAGAAGCGAGAAAGGCAGTTATTGCAGATCTTACTGAACAAGGCCTTTATAAAGAAGAAAAGAAAATTAATCACTCAGTTGGACACTGTTATAGATGTGACACTGTAGTTGAACCATATCTAAGCGAGCAATGGTTTGTAAAAATGAAACCTTTAGCAGAAAAAGCTGTAAAAGCTTGGAAGCAAGGTGAAATAATTTTCTATCCAAAAAAATGGGAAAATACCTATTCTCACTGGATGGAAAATATTAGAGACTGGTGTATAAGTCGCCAACTATGGTGGGGGCACAGAATACCCGTTTGGTACTGTGAAACATGTAATGAAATGACTGTTTCAAGAGAAGATGTTACAGCTTGTCCAAAATGCGGCGCAAGTGAAGATAAACTTACACAAGATAACGACGTACTAGACACATGGTTTTCAAGTTGGCTTTGGCCATTTTCAACACTTGGTTGGCCTGAAAATACGGTAGATTTACAAACATTTTATCCAACGACGGCACTTATTACCGCCTACGATATTATATTCTTTTGGGTGAGTAGAATGATTATGGCTGGTTTAGAGTTTACTAACCAAGTACCATTTAGAGACATCTATATTCACGGCCTCCTTCGAGATAAAAAAGGTCGCAAGATGAGTAAATCGCTTGGAAACGGCATTGACCCTCTAGAAATAATTGACGAATATGGTGCAGACTCACTCAAGTTTTCTCTTGCATTTATGTGCGCACAAGGTCAAGATATTTTGCTCGATAAAGAGTCATTTAAAATGGGAAGCCGTTTTGCAAATAAAATATGGAACGCAAGTCGCTATATTCTTGGAAATTTAGAAGGCCGCGAGATAGTCGCTATTTCACAAGGTGACTTGACAGAACTTGATAAATGGATTTATGGGCGCTTAAATAATGCCGTAGAACTTACACGAAATGCGCTTGAAAACTATCGCTACAATGATGGAGCTGCTGCAGTATACGAGTTCTTTTGGAATGACTTTTGCGATTGGTACGTTGAAGGAACAAAGCTTTCTTTTAGAACTGATGATGAAACTGAAAAAAATCGCGCAATATCTGTTCTTTTGCATGTACTCGAAGAATCTATGCGCCTTTTACACCCATACATATCATTTGTAACAGAAGAAATTTATTCAAAACTTCCAAGAAAAGAGCTAAAGGCTTTTGATGGGATGCT
>CAYJLT010000108.1:0-3206 GCA_964371295.1 uncultured Treponemataceae bacterium | reverse complement strand
AATGGCAATTTTGCAAAAAATGCGCCACCTGATGTTGTCGAATCAGAAAAAGAAAAATTAGCAAGTGTTCAAAGAAGACTTGAAAAACTACAGAGTTACGTAAAAAATCTGTAACTTTTAGTAAGTACACAGTTTTTACTTTAGGGGATATCTATGAGAATTGAAAAAATTGATGAAATGAATAACCAGTCAATGCTCGAATTAAAAAAAATTGAGTTAGCGCCATACATGCAACTTGCAACAACTCTTATAGGTAAACTACGCTTTTCGGGTGGTAACATGTTCCGCCATCAAATTGATACCATGGGTATCCTCATCGATTATGGATACATCGACTCTGTGTTATTAAAAGCCGCATGTATACATGACTTGGTAGAAGATATCCCCAATTATAACCAACAGCTTATTTTGGATGTTGAGCCAGAAGGAAGAGAAGTATTAGACTTAGTGTTAGAAGTGAGCAAAAAAGAAGGACAATTAAAAAGTGACTACCTTCGAGGTATAATTGAGCACGGTTCAGAAAAAGCAAAAATATTAAAGTGTGCCGATAGAATTAGCAATATGATAAGTTTAGGTTTTGTTTCAAAGCCTGAGTTTATTGAACGTTATTGTGATGAAACTGAATTTTTCATTTTTCCAATTGCCTTAGAAGTTGATTACAATATGTACCAAGAGCTCATCTCGCTCGTTATTGTTAGAAGGCAATACTTGGAAGAAACCGGCTATTTTGACAAGAAGCTAGAAAAAGTGCAGTAAATTAAAAGGGCTGACTCCTTTTCAATTCAGAAATTAATTCTTGTAAATTACTTAATATAATGTGCAACAATTGAGTTTTACTACATTTTCTAATAAGAAAAGTGCTTTATTTTAAAGCTGCTTTGCGAACTAAAAAAATTTTGATATGTTTTGCCTCCTAGTAGTAATCCGCAATGTTGTTCCTACTAATTCATTTTTTCTACAACTGCTACTTTGGCTGTTTCTAGTATTGTAATTGAAGCATCGAGCTCTATACTGTTTTCTTTTGCTTTTTTTTTGGGGACGGATATTTTATTACAACTAGTAAATAGATATACACCAAAAAAATTTTTAAGTTCAATATTTAATGATACTAAGTTTGTCAAAATAATATTGTCAGCAGCTTTGTCATTTTTATCTAGAATTTCAATTGTATTTACTTACTTTTTACAAATAAATCACACCTAGCTACTAGAAAAATAATAACTACTATACTCATCATAACAATTTTTTTTAGACATACTTATAGTAAAACATAGTCAAGCGCGATATTCAAGCATGCTACTAATGTGCATAGATAGACAAAGAGACATAGAAAGTACTATCTGCATACTTAAGCAGTAAATATTCACAACAAAAAATTGCAAAAATTAATTATGGCTACATAATTTAAGTATTTATAAAAAAATTAATAAAACATACTTTACTATTTTGACACATTCAGCTATACTGTTGAAAGAATTAAAAAATCAACGGAGAATACATATGAAAAAAGAAAATTATTTTAATGCCATTCCTTGGAGAGAAGCATTGTTACAATTAGGGCAATGTCGCTTTATGGATAGAAGCGAATTTGATGATGGTTGCAAAGCTTTACAAGGTAAAAAAATTGTAATAGTAGGTTGCGGTGCACAAGGTTTAAACCAAGGCTTAAACTTGCGAGACTCAGGTCTAGATGTAAGTTATGCATTAAGAAAGGAAGCAATTACAGAAAAAAGAGCGAGCTGGAAAAATGCTACCGAAAATGGTTTTATCGTTGGTACATACGAAGACTTAATTCCTAGTGCAGATGTAGTAGGGAATCTTACTCCAGATAAGCAACATTCAAACGTAATTGAAGGCATTATGCCATTAATGAAAAAAGGCTCAACACTATGGTATAGCCACGGCTTTAATATTGTTGAAGAAGGCATGCAAATTAGAAGCGATATTACTGTCGTAATGATGGCACCAAAAGGACCTGGTTCTGAAGTACGAGTAGAATATTCTCGCGGTTTTGGTATTCCAACACTTATTGCAGTACATCCAGAAAACGATGCAGAGGGTAAGGGTTGGCCAATAGTAAAAGCTTTGGCAGTTGGAACTGGAGGTAGCAGAGCAGGTGTACTTGAATCTTCATTTGTAGCAGAAGTAAAATCTGACCTTATGGGTGAACAAACAATTCTTTGTGGTATGCTTCAAACTGGTTCAATTCTTTGCTTTAACAAAATGGTAGAAAAAGGTATTGATAAAGGTTATGCATCTAAGTTCATTCAATACGGATGGGAAACAATTACTGAAGCTCTAAAATGGGGTGGGGTAACTGGAATGATGGATCGTCTTTCAAATCCTGCAAAAATTAAAGCATTTGATCTTTCAAAAGAACTTAAAGAAATTATGGCTTCACTTTATCAAAAACATCAAGACGATATTATTTCAGGACATTTTAGTAAAACTATGATGGAAGACTGGGATGCTAACGATAAAAATCTTTTAGGCTGGAGAGAAGAAACAGGTCAAACAGACTTTGAAAAAACTCCTGCAGGTGACGTTGAAATATCAGAACAAGACTACTTTGATAATGGCATTTTAATGGTTGCTATGGTAAAGGCCGGGGTAGAACTAGCATTCGAAACAATGACCGATGCTGGAATTAAGGCAGAAAGTGCCTACTATGAAAGTTTACATGAAACTCCACTTATTGCAAACCTCATAAGCCGAAAGAAGTTATACGAAATGAATAAGGTTATTTCAGATACTGCAGAATATGGATGTTATTTATTTGATAACGCTTGTAGACCTCTTTTAGCAGACTTTATGAAAAAGGTTGACACAGACATTATTGGAAAAGGTTTAGGTCTTAAAGACAATTCTGTATCAAATGCACAATTGGTAGCAATTAACGAAGAAATAAGAAATCACCCTGTAGAAATTGTAGGAAAAAAACTTCGTGGTTACATGACCGCAATGAAAGCAGTTGTATTTAATTAATAATTAATAATGCATAATTAACAATTGGTACTGTAGAAATTGTTAAAACTTTTTCAATTACCACTGAACATATTTAATGCTCTAAATAGTTTAGTGGTAGTTGCAATATTCTTTATAAAACATATCCATAAATATTAATTATTAATTGTAAATTATTAATTATCCTCTAGCTTTATTCACACTTTCGTAGTATATTTAAAGTATGGTACGACCTCAAGTTT
>CAYJLT010000107.1:0-5273 GCA_964371295.1 uncultured Treponemataceae bacterium | reverse complement strand
AGAAGAAGTAAATTAACACCGATAATAAAGCATCCTCTTTTTAGAGGATGCTTTATATAAGAACTTTAAAACAAAAATGCGCTATCTAAGGCTGCTCCTACTGCAACATTTACTTCAAAATAACCACTTTTTCTCTTTTTTGTAAATGTTTCAATGAAAACAGCATCTTCATTTTCTGATAGTGTTGTACGCCTAATTTCTACAGGATCGTGCACAGAAAAACCCGATTCATCGGCAATACTTCCCTTAATAATAGACTGCACCGTAAATTGGTTTTTATTCCCAACAGAAGATGGAACAAGTTCCATACCAAATAAAGGATATACCATTTTGTAAGCTGGTTCACGCTCATATATTTCAAGTCCAGGTTGTTCTGGTCTTGTGTCAAGATATATAGCCCTCGAACTAGGTTCATTATCAATACCACTCTTAGACTCAATGGTTACAATGGAATCAGGAGTAAGATGAATTAACGCATACTGAAGCTCTTCAAGGCTTGAAACACTAATCCCATTAATTGAAGTAATGATTTCTCCAACTTTTATACCAGAATGGTATACAGGGCTTCCAGGCATCATGTAAAGAAGCTCAACGCCCTGCCCTTTTTCATCAGAAGGGTATCGTTTAATAGTTCGACCGTATGCGCCTATCCAAGAATGTTCTACAGAGCCCTCAGAGTACAAGCGTAAAACTATTGCTTTTAAATATTCAACCGGAATGGCAAAATTTAATCCTTGGTATGAGGCAATCCCTGCAAAAACAATTCCCTGCACTTCGCCATCTAACTGAATTAAAGGTCCACCAGAGTTGCCTGAATTTACTGCAGCATCTATTTGCATTACTGCGGCTGTCGACAATAGCTGCCTATCAAAAGCAGAAATTATACCAGATGTAATAGTGTTTTCTAATCCTAAAGGAGAACCAATAGCATAAATTTGGTTTCCAATTGTTAAGTTTTGAGAAGAACCTAGCGTATAAACATATGGGGGTGTTACTTCAGTTTTTAATAGGGCTAAATCGAGCGACTTATCCCAACCAACAACTTTAGCGGGTATCCTCGTTTCTGAATCATTCGACAGTTTTATGTAAAGCCTTGAATAGCCTTCATACTCAGGGTCTACAAGCTCTTCAATTACATGGTGGTTTGTAATAATATAACCTCTGTCGTCGATAAAAAAACCTGAGCCGAGGCTTCTATTAGGAACACCAACACCTCTTTCAACGTGGACTCCCAAATCAACCCAAACGGTAACAACACCAGTAATATATGTCGAAATATTTTGGGCGTTTTGACTGTTTGCTACGTCAGTAGTTTGTTGTAAGTGTGCTAAACCTGCATACTCTTGCTGGGCGTTCTTTAACATGTCAGAAACAGTACTGGGTATCTCCTGTTGTATATCTTGTGATACTAAGGCGTTTATTGTAGTGAGAGATTGTAAAAGTCTTAGCGTTTCATGCCACTCTTCATTTTCGAATTTCTCAGTGGCTTGTGTAATAGTGGTTCTAACACATTCTTCATATAATGTAGTAACTTTTTCACTTTTTGTTTCTTCATACAAGAGATGTGAAAGCCAAAGTGAATATACCACATCGTCATCTTTACTCTCTCGTATTCGCTCTATCTCATTTTCAAGTATTTCCTCATCGGTATAATCAGGCCTAGAGTACTCATCTAGATTATTTGACTGACATGATATTAGAAAAAAAATCAATGTCATTATGCAGATTGTTACCTTATTCTTACTCATAGTACACTTCGCCAAAGTACATCTCTCCATTTTTTATCCCAACGATTCTCATAAACTGTTCTGTTGCACTATCCCATAAGAGATCTGTAACCATGAGCGAAACAATTGATTCTCCCAAGCTTAGCTCTGTTATAATTTGCTCAGCATGAGAGCTTCCCATATTTTGACCAATCCAATAAAAATTAAGGTTTTCATCAAGTGTAACTACTTTTCCATTAGCCAATACTGGAATATTGTCTATAATTTCAACTGACTGTATTTCACCGGTGAGTGGGTGAACATACTGTACTTGTCGTTCTCTGCCGTCACTATTTTGTATAAATTGCACATCCCACTGCCCATCGTTATTACTATCCCAAGAGGAAAGAGTGCCACCAGTTACAATGTATTCTTCAGAAAAATCATCAAATCCATCATTATTTAAATCTACATATACTTTTTGTATGTACTGTCCCTCTGCAATATGCGAAAACCCAAAAACTTCATCTAAGAGCTTTGGTGAATCGAGTGTAACATCAGTGTTCTGTGCATAAACTTCAATAACTTCATATGTACCGTCGTTATCTCTATCTACATTACGCGAAAAGGGAATGCCATCCTCAAAGTGTGTATATGCATACGGCCTCTCATTAATAGTATATACAGCATTTTTTATTGTACCATCTAGCAAGGTATAGCGTGCTCTACTATTAGTATACTCAGTTGTCGGAAAATCAATTAAGTAGGAAGCATTAAACATACTCATAATTTCTATTTCTCTTTCCTCCAGTACTATAGGAGTATAAAAGTTAATACTTAAAGTATTCTTAAAAACATCAAGCTCCGTCAACCCAATAACTGGAAAGGCTAATGTATCTGATACAATATTAAACTCATACGAGCCTTTTTCAGAGCTGCTTTCTGTTACTTTTTTTACAAATGGCCATGTTCCGAACTCAATAAGCATACCTGCATCGGCTATCTTAACACTTTTTGGCTCACCAAAATCGTTAGTCATAGTCCAACTATGGTTTCCATCTTGATTTTCATCATAGATAATTTTTGCAGGCCGCCCTCTTTCATAAAAAACACTTAATTCTTCGTTTAAATCTCCGTCAGTGTCAATCTTTATGGTTCCAGTATAATTTATAAAATACCTTCTAGCTTCGTCTATCACAGAGTCCTCTTGCAAAACCTCAATAAACTCTGTTAAAGTCGTTAAAGAAATATCATGGAAAAATGGTAACATATACTCAAAGGCGCGCTTTTCATCCATAATACCTAGTTTTGCTGCATGTATAGCATATAAAGGATGCTTCATTCCTTGTACGTTCCAAGCTCGAAGAAGTCTATTTTTTTCTTCTACATCATTTGAAAAAATACTTGCGTATAACATAAGCATTGAGTCATCCCTCGAAAACTGCTGAATACGATTATTAAAAAAAGTTACCAAAAATGCGAACTCATCATCAATAACAATATTCTCAAAACTCGCGCTTTCTTGGTCTTCAACACCGCTTAGTGTTTGTATAGGAAGAAGGTTATCATTTATGTTTATTGTTTGTGTCTCTTCAAGGGGTGTAACTTCATTTAGAACTCCATCTGTATCAGTGGGGATAGTAGTTTCATTTTCAGCTTTCTCAGCGGCTTCAATAGCTAACGCTACTCTGTCAGCTTCTATTTTTTGTGCATATTCTTGAGTGTAAAACAAAGCATCAAATCTAGTGTCTAGCGGATATTGATTTGCTCCATTTAAAACATATTCACGTGCGGCTCTTATATCTTTAAGTACATATGAGGCTTTAGCCTTTATGTAAAGCACATCAGCAGTTGTAAGAGTAGCAGGGGAATTGACTAATTCTAAAGCATCATGCGGTCTTTTAACATCTACATAAAGGCGAGCGAGAAGTGTACGAGCTGCATCCCTGTTATAATCATACCAGTTCGTTTCAGATTCGGACAAGCTTTTTTCGAGTAAAGGAATGACCACAAACGGTTGTTCACCTTTTTCAAATAAACTTATTGCTTGTATGTAATATAAGTCTGCAATTGCATTATCGTATACAAGCGCATGCTCTGCAATTGAATATGCTGATTCCCAATCCTGCATAATAAGATATTTTTTTGCTTCCTCAAAAAATCGTAGAGCAGTCTTATTAAATGTTGATGGGTTGTTAAGGGTTCGAGTATTTTCAATTTGGAGTTCATCACTTGTAGTTAAAGTCTCCTGCCCAAAGACAGGGCGAGAAATACATAAAAAAGCAATTAAAGATAAAATAGTGCATCTTTGTTTAATCATCATAACTCCCATCTCGTTTCTCCTACGAGTCACACCTACTTTTCATCATCTTCTTTTAGATGAATATGCGGACCTTCTATTCCCGTCCCAGATTCTTGTTCATTTTCAGATAAGTTTTCCAATGGTTTAAATCCCAATAAAGAGCGAATTTCACTATCGCTTAAGGTTTCTTTTTCAATAAGCGCCTTTGTAAGTTTATCAAGTTTTTTTCTATTCTTTGTAAGAATTTTTTTACAAGTGTCCAAAGCTTCATCGAGTATTTTTTTTACCGCTTCGTCAATTTTTTTTGCACTTTCTTCAGAGTATCCTTTTCGCCGTTCAATTTCTTTTCCCATAAAAATTGGCTCATCTTCTTGACCAAAGGCTACGGTGCCCAATGTTTCAGACATACCCCACTCACATACCATTCTACGTGCAATATCAGTGGCTCGTTGTATGTCATTTTGTGTTCCTGTGGTGGTATCGCCATATACAATTGATTCTGCAGCATACCCACCAAACATTATTACCAACTGGTCCTTAAGCCAAGACTTTGTATGAGAATAAGTGTCTTCTTTTGGTAAGCCCATGGTAAGTCCCAAGGCTCTGCCGCGCGGAATGATAGTAACCTTATGAAGTGGAGATGCGTGCTCTAAATAATAATATGGTAGTGCGTGCCCTGCTTCATGGCATGCAGTCATTGCCTTTTCTTTTTCTGGCATAACCATACTTTCCCTCGCAACACCCATAAGCTGCTTGTCACGGGCTTCTTCCATTTCTTCAAGAGATACTTTTTTCTTATTTTTTCGAGCTGCAAAAAGAGCCGCTTCATTTATCATATTTGCAAGTTCTGCACCACTCATCCCTGGAGTAGCACGAGCAATTTTATTTAAGTCTACATCACTGGTAAGTTTAATTTTCTTTGAGTGAACACGCAAGATTGCCTCTCGCTCCTTAATATCCGGAAGAAGAACACTTACCTGTCTGTCAAATCGTCCAGGGCGTAATAAAGCTGGGTCCAATACATCAGGCCTATTTGTAGCTGCGAGAATAATAATACCATCTTTATTTTCAAATCCATCCATTTCGACTAGCATTTGATTAAGGGTTTGCTCTCTTTCGTCATGTCCACCGCCAAATCCTGCTCCCCTCGCGCGCCCAACAGCATCAAGCTCATCAATGAAAATTATTGCTGGTGCCATTTTTCGCCCTTGTTCAAAAAGGTCTCTAACTCGGCTTGCCCCAACACCTACAAACATTTCAACAAA
>CAYJLT010000106.1:0-5359 GCA_964371295.1 uncultured Treponemataceae bacterium | reverse complement strand
ACCGAGTCCTTCGACTTCGCTCAGGATAAACTCCGTCGAGCCCCCTTCGTAGTGTAGGAATTTTTTGGCGGGTGGCGCACAAAACACAATGGCCTTGTATTCTTGATTTTTCAATTGTTTTTTGATATTCTTTTTAAGGCTCGTTTAAGAAAACGGTGCTATACTATTAAACGTATTTTAAAATTAAGAGAGGAATCTATGATTGAACTAAAGCATGTGTCGCGTTCTTTCGGTAGTTTTAAGGCTGTGGACGACATTTCGTTTTCAATAAAAACAGGCGAAATTGTCGGTTTTTTGGGGCCTAATGGAGCGGGAAAGACAACTACAATGCGAATGATTACCAGCTACCTAAGTGCAGATAACGGTGAAATTATTATTGATGGACAAGACATCACAAAAGATGAAAAGGCCTCTAAGAAAAAAATTGGCTATATGTCAGAATCTGCGCCATTATATGGTGATATGATTGTGCAAGATTACCTTGCATACGTAGCACAAATGCATGATGAAAATCCACAAGAAAAAATACCGGTGTTGTGTGCATCATGTGGACTAAAAGATGTAATGCATAAAAATATTTCAGATCTTTCAAGGGGATATAGGCAGCGCGTTGGACTTGCTCACGCCCTAATGAATGACCCAGAAATTTTAATACTTGATGAGCCTACCAGTGGACTTGACCCCAACCAAATTACTGAGGTAAGAAGTCTTATAAAAGAAATAGGTAAAACACGCACCGTTATTATTTCAACACATATTTTGGGTGAAGTAGAAATGATTTGCGACCGCGTTGTAATTATTTCTAATGGTAAAATTGTTGCAGACAGCCCGACTGCAGAGTTAAGAAGTCGCTACGCAAATGCAACGAGCGTGTGTGTTCAAGTTTCAGGAGCTTCAAGCAAAGACCTCAAAAATGCAATTGAAAACATAGATGGAATTCAATCAATTACCATTATTGATGAGTCTTCAGAGGAAGTAACCGTTCCATCATCGGCTACAAAAAAAGGAGCTGTTCTAGCAGCCATTGGCGAAGCAAAGGAAGTTCGCCCCGATATTACAAAGATAATCGCAAACAAAGGCTGGGACCTCTACGAGCTTTCACTAAAAAGAAATAGCCTAGAAGACGTATTTAGAACACTTACAACAGGAGGAGACAACTAATGAGTAATACAAAAACCATTATTAAAAATCCTGCACTTATAATTATGAAAAGAGAGCTATTGGCTTATTTTACAAGCCCTGTTGCGTATATTGTTATGGGCCTCTTTTTAGCTTTTTCAGGTTTTTTATTTTTTTCACTATTCTTTTTAATGAATAGAGCAGAACTTCGCCAATTTTTTGTAAACCTTCCACTGCTCTTCGCTTTTTTTATTCCTGCTATAACCATGCGGCTTTTTGCAGAAGAGCAAAAAACAGGCACAATGGAAACACTTATGACACTTCCTGTTAGCACGCTTGAAGTTGTTACGGGGAAATTTTTAGCAGCATTAAAGTTTTCAGTCATTATGCTCGTTCCAACGATAAGCTATGCAATAACAGCGTCCGTTTTTGGTTCGCTTGATATTGGTGCCACTATTTGTGGCTACATTGGAGCGGTTCTTTTGGCAGCTGCTTTTTGCGCAGTTGGTATTTTTGCATCTAGCATTACAAAAAACCAAATTGTAGCATTCTTTGTAGCATTTACCATTTGCATACTTCTCGCAATGGTAGATCAATTTCTCCTCTTTTTACCAAGTGGGGCAGTAAATTTTTTCCAATTTTTATCTGCGGGAAGCCACTTTACCTCAATATCACGAGGAATAATTGACTCAAGAGATATTATTTATTTTGCATCGGTAATTGCACTGTTTTTTACCCTCACCGTAAAAACACTTAATGCACAGAAGGGGGCAGCATGAAACTTATACAGTGGATAAAAGGGCCAAAAAGTGACTTTTTACTATTTATACTACTAATTATCCTTATAAATCTTGTATCAACAAGGGCATTTTTTAGAATAGATGCAACAAAAACACAAAGTTTTTCTCTCTCAGAATCAAGTGAACAGTTAGTACAAAACCTAGAAGAGCCCCTCTCTGTAAAGGTATTCTTTTCAGAAAATCTTCCATCGCCATACAACACTACTCATCAATATGTAACGGACCTTTTAACAGAGTATAGCGGCAATGCAAACTCAAATTTTTCATGGGAAGCCTACGACATGGAAAACCCTGAAAACGAAGAAATTGCACGAAATTATCGTCTAAATCAAGTACAAATACAAGAAATAAACAATAATGAAGTAGGTTTTAAAAATGTATGGATGGGCTTAGTACTAACCTATGCAGATAGAATTGAAGTAATTGACGGCATATCTACAAGCGATGGTCTTGAATATCGCCTTACAACAACCATGAGCTCTATGATTAATTCGGTTAGCTCCCTTGCAGGCCTTTCTGGAAACGTGTCATTAACGCTGTATGTTACGCCCGAGCTTGCCAACTTTAACATTCAAGGATTTTCAGACATTGAGCCAACAGTATTAAATGCTTATTCAAACCTCAACGCAAAACATTCGGGAAAAATTCTCTATGAGACAGTAAACCCTGATATAGAGGATATTCCAAGCATTGTTGAAACGTACGGAATACAGCAGCTCGACTGGGAAGATGAAAATGGAGAGCTCGGCACAGGAACACTTGGATTAGTTCTTTCATATGAAGAAAATTTTAGGGTCATTCCCCTTGAAATGGCAAGCCAGCTATTTTTTGGAAATATTATTGCAGGCCTTGATACCCTCGAAGAAAACTTAACCAATAGTTTAGATTCTTTAGTTTCAAAGTCAACTACTATTGGCTATGTAACAGGACATGGAGAAGTAAGTATTACCGATAGCCAGGTAGGTTCTGCCCTTTTAGCAAACCTTGTCTCAGATAGATACACATTTGAAGAGCTCAACTTGCTTGAAGTAGATATTCCATCGAGCGTAAGCACCCTTGTAATTAACGGTCCTAAAACAGCCTTTACAGATGAAGAACTCTATAAAATAGACCAATTTGTTCTTCGTGGTGGAAACCTTTCGTTGTTTATAGACCCATTTAATGCAGTGCAAGATGAAATGGCAGCAATGTATGGACAGCAAATGCCAGCCCAATTTGTACCTATAGATACAGGATTGCAAAAACTCTTAAGTTCATATGGTATTGAAGTGAGCACAGAGTATGTTCTCGATACCGCAAGCTTTTCAGAGCAAAATCCTCAGTTTGGCGAATTAAACTATTACTATATCCCACTGGTACACCAAAATGCAATGAACGAAAATAGCGCAATTTCTCAAAACCTATCATTTGTATTTTTCCCACAAACAGCACCAATAGAAGTGACTGCAGAAGAAGAAAACAAGGTTACTGTTCTCGCAAGCACCAGTAATGAAGCTTGGACAATGAGCGAAAATGTAGATTTAAACCCTCTGTATATGTCGCCGCCAACAAACCCCGAAGAGCAATCAACAAAAAACCTTGCCGTCCTTGTTGAAGGTAGCTTTAAAAGCGCTTATACACAAAAGCCACAAAGCGAAACAGACAACGAAGCACAAGATACAGCATTGCTTGCCAATACCCATATTTCTCAAAGTGTTCAAGAAGCAAAAATTATCGTAGCAGGAACATCACAAATTACAACGCCAATGGTAATTGACCAAGAGGGTTCAAGCCCAAATGCAATGTTTGTGCAAAATATACTTGACTACCTTAATGGAAATGAAGACCTTGCAAGAATGAGAACAAGGGGCATTTCACTCAATGTACTCACGGTACAAGACCCTGTAATAGCACAGTTCTTTCAACTTTTTAATCAATATATGCTACCACTCTTAGTAGTTGTTGCAGGTCTCATCGTTTGGAAAACTCGAAGCAATAGAAGAAAAAGAATTTTTGAGCTTTACAATGGAAAACAAAAAGAAAAGGATGTATAAATAATGACAAAACGAAAAATAGTATTGTTAAGTTTAATTGCACTTTTTGCAATTATTTACATTATACAAATTACTCAAGGTGCTCAAAGCGCGGTTAAAAACATTACGCTCGATACAGATATAACCGGTATTAGACTTACTCAGGCAACTGGGGAAACGATTGCATTTAGCAAGCAGGTTATACCGGCAACAGATACTGTAGAGTCCCAAGAAAGATGGATACTAGAAGATGGAAGAGAAGTTGAAGGGTTTCCACTAACTCGAATGATGGGCCAGCTCAAAGATATAAGAGTATTGGGAACTATCACAAGTGCTTCTAATGCTGAGCGCTACGACTTACAAGAAGGTGCGGCCCTTGTAGTTGAAGCGTTAAATGGACAAGAAGTGCTTAGAACACTAGCAGTAGGAAAAGCATCAACCACTACAAGTCAAACATATGCAATCATTGATAATGCAAACGATGTTGTACTTGTTTCAGGCGACCTCAACGATGTGTTTGGAAAAACTATCGACGAACTATTGGTAGCAGAAGAAGTAGAAGGTAATTAATGCCTACTACCTTGACTAATCTACAAAAGGAGAGTACATTTAAACTATGGAAAATCAAATGCAAACAATAAGCCTTGCAAGCGCAAGCATCGAATCCCGTCAAAAATTTATGACTGGTGTATACGGATGGATGGTGGCAGCACTCGCAATTAGTGCTGTATCAGCTTTTTTAACAATTGCAACCGGATTTTATGTAACGGTTTTTACATCCCTTGCAGGGTATGGCTACATGGTTCTCATTATCGCAGAACTCGCCCTGGTAATGTACCTCGTGGGTCAAATTAGAAAAATTAGCATAGGAAAGGCTGCCTTTTTCTTCATCCTTTACTCGGTTCTAAATGGCGTAACCCTCTCATCTGTTCTTCTCATTTATGAAATCACGTCAGTTGCCCAAGCATTTTTAACAGCAGCACTAATGTTTGGTGGCATGAGCCTCTACGGAATGAAAACAAAATCTGATCTCACATCAGCAGGACGCTATCTTTTTATGGCACTAATAGGCCTCATAATTGCATCAGTGGTAAACCTTCTCCTTCGCTCAAGCGGCTTAGATTGGATTATCTCAATTGCAACAGTAGTTATTTTCACTGGGCTCACCGCCTACGATACCCAAAAACTAATGCGCATCTCGGTACACGCAGATGGAAGCGAAAACTTTCAAAAAGTTGCAATCATCGGCGCACTCGAACTCTACCTAGACTTTATCAACATATTCCTAGCACTTCTTAGACTGTTCGGAAATCGTCGATAGTTTTTTGCGCGCCCCGCAAGCGGGTCGGGCTTTTCGGGGTTCCGCTTTCGCTCCAATTTATGCGGGCGCCCACACAGGGACGCCCCAACAGAGGCGCGAACCGCTAC
>CAYJLT010000105.1:0-5405 GCA_964371295.1 uncultured Treponemataceae bacterium | reverse complement strand
GACCAGAGATATTGCTGTTCTTGAACTTCTTATTGGTAGTGGTATGCGTATTTCAGAATTGTGTTCTCTTAAAAAATCGGATATAGATTTATGTTCAGGGATGCTTAGAATTTATGGTAAAGGTGCAAAAGAAAGAATGCTTCCCATTAGCAACAATACACTTTTATCTGCCTTAGAACAATACAACACGCTTAGAAGTGAGGGGAGCGATAGTCCCTATTTTTTTACTAACTCAATTGGAAATAGGCTTTCAGAACAATCAGTGAGATTTATGATTAAAAAATATACTATGTTAGCAAATATTACGCAACATATTACACCGCACATGTTTCGACATTCCTTTGCTACAATGCTTTTAGAACAAGATGTAGATATTAGGTACATTCAAAGAATGCTTGGTCATAGTTCAATTAGTATTACAGAAATTTACACCTATGTTTCAAGTGCAAAGCAGCGAGATATTCTGTTGCACAAAAATCCTAGAAATTGCTTAAGGCTTTGATATTAAAAAAACTATGGTACACATGGGTATCATTATATACAAAAAAGACTTCACGTTTCTGTGAAGTCTTTTTCCATTTTGGGTGCCTGACGGGATTTGAACCCGCGACAACAAGAACCACAATCTTGCGCTCTACCCCTGAACTACAGGCACCAAGCACTACGACAAAATCTCGTAAGTAAAAGCATTATAACAAATAAGACCATATTTGGTCAATACTTATGCCAGAAGAAATCAAAAAAATCAATTTACATGTGCTTGAAAACACTATAGTAAGCACTCCCAGTCTTTTTCTTTAAATCCAACCAAAACAGTAGACCCTGTTACAACAATGGGCCTTTTTACGAGCATTCCATTTGTTGCCAATAAATCATATTGCTCATCATCTGTCATTTGTGGAAGTTTATCTTTGAGCTGTAAATCTTTATACACAAGGCCGCTTGTGTTAAAAAACTTCTTTAATGGAAGGCCGCTTTTTTTATGCCAAGCAATGAGCTCCTCCTTTTTAGGATTTTCTGTCTTTATGTCTCGCTCTTCAAACGTAATGTTTTTGTCTATAAGCCATTGTTTTGCTCTTTGACAAGTTGTACATTTAGGGTAGTGTATAAATAGCATATTAGTTCCTTTATGTTTAGTATTTTATGGATTGAGCATAAACTCGCCATAATCATCTTCAATTGTTGTTTTTATCCCGCTCATTGGCTTCCAAAGAATAGAAAGGGTAAAATAGGGGCTATAGTCAAATTTTTGACTACCATCAGTTTCAGTGATAATTCTTGGTTCAATTTCAAATTCTGAAGTTAATACCCAGTCATGTAAATCATGCTCAAGGGCTATGTTAAAACTTTCAATTTTAAAACCTGAAGACTCCCTTTTTACATCATCGTTAAATGCAAATGAATTAAAAAGGTCTATAAAAATATTTTTTTCACCAGGAATTTCAGGGGTAAATCCAATAGCATCTTGAACATAGCGAACTAATTGCTCATTTCTACTTTCTGATGAAAAAGTCAAGGATAAAAAATCTTTAATTTCAAGAGTTATAGAAGGGCGAAAACTAAAATAACTTCTGGTAGGAATTACCATATCCCAAGATAACGAAGTTGAAAGCCCTGGCTTAAATGAAATAGTTTCGCTTTCATTCTTAAACTCAGCATTGTTTACATTCCATGTAAGAGAAAGGGCATAGGGTGAAAATGTTTTTTCGCTGCTCGCTACCCAACCATTTACTTGGTCAAGGGTATAATCAAATTCGTTTCTCATATCATATGAAAACTGTAAACCCTGCCATGCTATGCTTGCAGAAAATCGCTCAGATGTTCTATCTTCAATGTCATATTCATATGATTGGCGCAAGGTAACTTTGTGCTCGTTATTTTCTCCTTCATTTGTTTTTTCAAACAGTGTCCATGTTGAACTTTGGGTGAACGGTTGAAAAAGCCACTCAGTAGATGTAGCACTTTCTTTTTTGTACCCTGTAGATCCAGTTACAGAACCAATGGGAAAACCAAGTGAAAGCGTTCCTGAGTATAAGTCAACAAGTGGAGGAAGATTTGTTGATAAAGTAAGCCTCTGGTAATAGTCATCTTGTGTTGCTTCAAGCGTTGCATTGAGGTTGTGCTGTGTAATTGAATCGTCGTCCCATTCAGGCGTATGATAATCCCATTCAGGGCTCTCAACTGTACCAACAAATTCTGTTCTTACAACATTAATAGATGTGTTCCAATTAACAGATGTATTTTTAAATAAAGCAATTTTTTGAAAAGGCTTTATGGAAAATGTATTTGTGTTCTTTAAGTCTAATTGCTTTGTTTTATAGTCCGCAAGTTTTAATTCATCTTTTTCATCATCTGTATAGTACAATGAAGATAGGGTGTGATGGTTTTGATACTCAGGCAAAAACTGAAAAGTATTTTTTATTGATAAAAGCGATGAAAACACACTTAGTGAGCTTGTAACATTTAAAGGCGATTTCACAAAAACATTACCCGACCTTGGATCTGTTATATCAAAATCTGAAGGAGCTATCCCTTCTGAGCTTAGTGGCTTTGTTGCGCTATATGAATATAAGGTTGATACCTCTGGTTTTATTGAGTACGTTAGAGAATAGTCAAGTGTATGTTCCTCTTCCATCTCTGTAGATATTTCAACATCTGGTAAGGTATCTTGTTCAAGAACTGTGTCTACAAGCACCTCTTCTATTTCTTCATCTTCAGTTTCTTCGCCTTGTAAAAACTCACTTGGTGTTTGCATTATTTCTAAAACATTTTTTTGCTCATCACTAAGACTGCTTGAGCTAGAATCTGTACGTATCTCTGTAGACGTTTGATTTGACCATTCAAATATATCACCACTAATATCGAGTGCTATACTTAAAGGCTTAATTTGCGAAGGATAAAAGAACTCTCTATTTGGGCTGTTCTGCTGAATTTTAGCATTTTCAAATTCTGAGCTTGGTGTATCTTGGCTCGTAAAAACAACTGCAGAGTTAACTGACGAAATTGATAGATTTTCAACCCATGGCTCTATTGCAGGTATTGAAGGTTTATATGATGCCGTAAAATCCCACGTAAATCCAGAAATCCCATTACCTGTATCTTCGTCTTCTTCAATTGCGGGAGCGGTTAGTGCGCCGCTTAGTGCAAAATCAATCCAGTCCATGGACTCTTGCCTATCATCAAAATCATCATCAAACCATGGATCAGAATAGAGAGGAATATCAAGAGAAATGCGTAAATTATCAATTGAGATATCTGTTTCAAAAGATGCCCCATATCTAAAAGGAAGCCTTTGCCCAAAAAGCCAACCGTAATCCCAGTATTTTTGGTTGTTTTCATACGATACATAAATAGGAAAATCATCTAATTTAAACACTACATTACTAAAACCTAAACGTATATCAAACCCAATATTTGTTATTGCATTATTTGGCTCAAAGTATCCTTCAACACCTACTAAGCCACCCAAAGTAGTATAATAATCCCCCATTATTTTTAAATAATCGGTTGACATAACGGCATTCTCATCTAGATTTCTCAGAATAAGTCCTTGTAATTCTTGTTCTTTAAGTTGGCTTTGTTGCATAAAGTTAAAGCCCGCATCACTTAAGGAGTCTTCATCGCTAGTGGTTGTTAGTGGCTTTCTACCAATGATATAGGTAGAAGTTTGAACAAAAAATCCTTCTCTCGACCTAAATCCAAATGATGGATTAAACACTAATTCATCTTTGGGGTAGTAAAAAAAGGGAAAGTACATAACTGGCACTGGGCCTATAAAGAGTAGGGCATTTGCAAATGCAAACTCATTTCCTGGTAAAAGCCATATTCTGCTTGCTTTTATTTCCCAGTGTGGGTTTTCATCGTTGCAAAAGGTTAGGTTTCCGCTCTTAAAGGTAACCGTGTTTGAAGTTCCTTTTGCAAAAAGTTCAGATGAAACAATGAGCACCGAACCATCATCGAGGTTTAATGACTCTTGTTGTTCTTGTACTACTCGTCCTTGATTAAAAAAGCCCTCAAGTGTTGAGGTATTAAAAAGAAGCGAATTTGCCGTTAAACGTTCCGTAATTTCGCCATTTGTACTTTGCTCCATACTTACAGAGCCTTCAGCGTAAAGACTGTTTCGAGACCTATCAAAATCTACAAAGTCTGCAAAAATGGTTGTTTTAGAGCCACCTTGCTCAACTGAAACTTGTACTTCACCCTCAAATCGAATAAGGTCTGTATCATTCTCTTCATCTTGCATATAGGTAGTTTTTAGAGCATTTTCAATAGTAATTATTGATGGCTCTTGAGTATCTTCTTCTTGTGCATAGAGCCCGATTGGCATAGCTAAAAAGAGAAACAGTATAAAAAGTGTTCGCATCCCTTTTTGTGTCATATCTTACTTATTTCTCTCGAGCATTTCTTTTATAAAGACTGCGGTATGTGAATCTTTACAATTTGCAACTTCTTCTGGTGTCCCTGTTGTAATAATAGTTCCACCACGATAGCCACCTTCTGGTCCTAAATCCACAATGTGGTCAGCTTGCATAATTACGTCTAAGTTGTGCTCAATCATAACCACAGTATTTCCTTGGTCTACGAGTCTCTTTATTACATCCATAAGTTGTAGCACATCGGCAAAGTGTAAGCCCGTTGTAGGTTCATCTAGAATATAAAATGTTTTACCGGTAGAAGGCCGAGCAAGCTCATTTGCTAATTTTACCCTTTGTGCCTCTCCACCAGAAAGGGTAAGGGCAGATTGGCCGAGTTTTATGTATCCTAAACCAACAGATAAAAGTGTATTCATTTTTTTTGCTACATGGGGAATGTGTGCAAAAAACTCTGCTGCTTCTTCAATAGTCATATCAAGAACATCTGCAATATTTTTTCCCTTGTATTGCACTTCTAATGTTTCTTGGTTAAAGCGCTTTCCATGGCATACATCACATGTAATGTATACATCGGCCAAAAAGTTCATCTCAATGGTAATGGTACCCGCACCTTGACAGTTTTCGCACCTTCCACCTTTTACATTAAAACTAAAGCGTCCAGGCTTGTACCCTCGTGCCTTTGCATCGGGTAGGGTTGCATAAAGGTCACGTATCCCATTAAACACACCAACGTAAGTAGCAGGATTAGATCTTGGTGTTCTTCCGATAGGGCTTTGGTCAATATTAATAATTTTATCAATGTGCTCAAAGCCTTCAATTTTTTTATATGCTCCCACTTGGTGAGATGTTCTCATGAGTCTGTTTGAAAGAGAAGGGTACAAACAATCGCTTATAAGGGTAGATTTTCCTGAACCTGAAACACCAGTAACGCAGGTAAACTTACCAAGTGGAAAGTCAACACTTACATCTTTTAAGTTATGCTCAGTTACTCCCTGAATAGAAATATGATGCCCGTTTCCTTCACGTCTTTTT
>CAYJLT010000104.1:0-5414 GCA_964371295.1 uncultured Treponemataceae bacterium | reverse complement strand
TTGCCACTTAGGCTCAATTGATTCAAAAGGATAGTTAGCCATAATACCTCAATTTTGCTTATAAATTATAGAAGACAGTATACTAAAAAGGAGCTATTCTGTCAATTTTTGCACAAAATTTAGCAGTAAAAATGATTTTTAGAAAAAATATCCCTTGACGATTTTAATATTAGACATGATAATATAGGTAGACAATTTAAGAAAGTAGTTCATTGCATTGGAGGAATGTATGAAAAATGTTTTAGTAGTTGATGATTCTCGTATTATGAGAAATATTGTAAAAAATAGTTTTACCGCAATGAAAATTGGAGCAAATTTTTTTGAAGCAGCAAATGGCGAAGATGCCGTTGCCCAATTAGAAGAGCATGATATTGATATCATTTTTCTCGATTGGAATATGCCCAAAATGTCTGGAATTGATTTTTTGAAAGAAGTGAGAAAAAAAGAAAAATATGCAAGACTACCCATAGTAATGGTTACCAGTGAAGCCGCGCGCTACAATGTTATAGATGCATTAACGGAAGGAGCCACTGCATACCTTGTAAAACCAGTAAGCCAAGAAAAATTTGAAAAAACAATATTATCATTAAAGTTTTAAAGGAACGTATTTATGGAACAATATATTCAACCATTTGTCGATACATGCTTAAATGTATTTCGTGAGTTTTTAGGGCTTGAAATAACTTCAGGCTTACCATGTTTTATTGAGCGCAATGAAAAAACAGATTGCGATATTTCATCTGTTATTGGTTTAAGTGGAGAGGCACAAGGGGCTGTTGTCCTTTCGATGAAGTCTGATCTAGCATTAATGCTCGCAGAAATTTTAACTTCAAAAAAATATACGTCAATAGATGAGGAAGATGTTCTCGATGCTATTGGGGAAATTGTTAATATTATTTCTGGCAACGTAAAACAGAGTTTTGAAGAAATGTTTAAACTCGTAATATCACTGCCTACAATTATTGTTGGAAGCCAGCATAACTCTTTTTGGTCAAACACTATTGACGTAAGAGCAATTTCAATTCCCTTTACGGTAAAAGAACATCACACGCTCACTTTAACGGTAGCTCTAAGCGTCTAGGGGGAGATGTTATTACTAGTTCTGAAAAAAAAGAAGTACGTAAACCAAAAATAGAGGCTTTCAAAGACACCATGTTTGATTTCCTCTCTGGGGGAACGTATTCTGAATCATTAAAAAGCGGAAAATCACTCCAAACTGCATTTAGATATGTTGCATACAATCTTATCATTTTTGCAATGATGGCAGCAGCTACGGCTTTCTTTATTCTTAACTATGTACAATATACTGCAGGGCTCTTACGTTTTGAAGCGGTAGTAGTAAGCGTTATTATGGGTGTTATTGGACTTTCACTCTATATTGCAGGGCGCTTAAAGGTTTCCATTGATAAGCTTGCTGTAATACTAAATATTGTATATGTTATTTTTTGCTCTTATATGATCTTCTTTTTCATTGAAGGAAGTATTTCTGCAGTATGGATTTTTCCCTTACCAATGGTTTGCTTTTCAATAATAACAAACAAAAAAGCGATATCATTTGTTACCTTTGCGTATGCCATCGCTATTTCAACAAGCATAATAAATTCGGAAATATATTATCCACCTGATTCAATACGCCTTTATGGTATTTCATTTTTCACGGCTCTTTTAACATATTTTGTTTTTGTTCATGTTAATAATACTATGGAATTACTACGCATAAGTCAAAAAGCATTAAAAAATGAGCGAAACGAACTTGCAACTATGAAAGATAATATTGACATTGGTGTTTTTACATTAAATGAAGACTTTAAAATACAGCCTCTATATTCAAATATCATTACAAATCTATTTGAAAAAGAAAATTTAGACCACGCTGATTTTGTTTCTTTATTTAAGATAACGCTAAAAGAAAACGAAATTGAATCTTTAAGAAAATTTTTACAAATGGTTTTACATTCTTCGCATAGTCAAGATATACTTGATGATATTAACCCACTAAAAAACCTTACCTGCGTGTTTGAAAATGGGGCAAAAAAAGTTTTGGATATAAGCCTTGTACCTTTAGACAGAGGTTCTCATACTATTATTTTGGGCACTGTAAAAGACATTACAAGCGAAGTAGAAATGAAAAATCGACTTGCAAAAGAAGAACAACTGCGACAAAGTGATATGGCAACCTTATATGAAGTGATGCATATAACACCTCAAATCTTGCATGACTACATTGACGATGCAGACTATCAATTCACAAAAATTAATAAAATATTAAAGGAAAACAAGCTTACAAAATTAGAAGCCTTAAAGCAGCTTTATCAATCAATCCATGCGGTAAAGTCAAATGCCGCAATAATTGGGCTATCTACTACTGCAGAAAAGCTGCATGAGTTTGAATCTCAGATTAAGGCTGCTATTGAAAACCCTAATGCAGAAAATGAAAGTATTCTCTCTATTGTGCTTGAATTAAACACCTACCTAAACTTAAATGCCAAAATTGAAGATGTTTTAGAGAAAATTGAAAACTACACTCGAAGCAACACAACACCTCTTTCAAGAAAAGATATATTAATTCAAGCACTTAAAGCAGTAATTGAAAAAGACACCTCCAATATGTGCAAAAAAGCTGAATTAAAAATTGAAGAGCTTGAATGGGATACACTCTTGCCAGAGCATAGACAAATGATAAAAGAGATATTATTGCAACTTGCAAGAAACGCAATGGCCCACGGCATAGAAGAGTGTGAATATCGAGTACAAAATGGGAAAACTGAAAGTGGGCTTATAAAACTGCGAGTACAACAAGATGCAAAAGAAGTATATATCAGTTTTTGCGATGATGGAAGAGGCATTGATTTTGAAAAAGTGAGAAGTATCGCAATAGCAAAAAATCTTATTTCGGATGAAACGAGCGCGCGCGATAAGGAAGCCTTATTACAAGCAATGCTAAGCCATGGATTTTCTACTTCCGAAGATATTTCTATGCACGCAGGACGCGGTGTAGGCTTGAGCCTTGTAAGTGAGCGTGTAAACGAATACAAGGGTACCTTAGAAATTCACAGTGAAGTGAATAGCGGTACAAAGTTTACGATTACACTACCCTTTGAAGCTTAATCGCGCTACAGAAAGCAACTCAATTATCCTTGTAAAACCAAGGCTTCAAGCGCAACCAAAATTTCTTTTTTTTCGCCTTCCATAGTTGCGCTTTCACTATCAGCATATGATGCAATACTGTTTCCAACGTCTTCTTTAAAAAGCACCA
Organism: uncultured Treponemataceae bacterium; assembly: GCA_964371295.1. Lineage (GTDB taxonomy): Bacteria > Spirochaetota > Spirochaetia > Treponematales > Treponemataceae > CAYJFX01. The sequence continues at coordinate 2,158 of CAYJLT010000104.1, read as the reverse complement.
CATTGTTCAAAATGCTAGCAGCCTTAACTCCACGAATAGCAGCAATCGTAAAGAGGGCTGATGTTTCCATGTCAGATCCAAGAACACCAAATTTTGACCAATGCTCACAAATAGCTTCTTCGTTATCGATATAAAAGCTATCATTGCTCCTCACTATTCCTACATGGTGCATAAAGCCAAGTTTTTTTGCACTTTCAACGCATGAAGATAATATTTCAAAATTTGCAGTTGCTGGATACACGCTTTCAACATAGGCCTTAGATGCCCCATCATCGCGCACACATGATGTTGCAATAACTAAATCTCCTAAGGCAATTCCTTTTTGTAATGCCCCGCAACTTCCAACGCGAACAATTGAAGTTATCCCAATGTTTTTTAACTCTTCAACGGCAATACCCATTGATGCCCCACCCATTCCTGTAGACATAGCTAAAATGGGAAAGCCCTTATAAGTTCCTCGTACACTTTTGTATTCTCTGTTAAAAGTTAGGGGCTCAACATTATCTAAAAAGTGTGCAATCCTATCCACCCGAGCAGGGTCTCCAGGTAAAATTGCCTTTGTAATGTTTAATTCACTCGAAAGTTGTATATGTGCTTGTTTCATGTATGTATTATACGCTGAGATTTTAATATATACAAGTAGACAACAAAGCTTTACCTACTCAATTTTTAGATTGCTGCCGTAACTACAATTTCTACTAGTAATTCTTTTTCACACATCTTTGCCTCTAAACAAGCGCGAGCTGGTGGATTTTCTTTTGATACCCATGCATCGTATACTTCGTTCATCTCATCAAAGTAATTTATATCTTTTAGGTAAATTGTCACCATAAGGAGTTTTTCTTTATCTGAACCAATATCTGCTAAAACTCTTTCAACATTTGCAAGGGCTTCTCTTGTTTGTGTTTGCACATCTTTTTTACCTTCATTTTCTTCAAAACAACATTGACCACAAAGGTACGCTACCCCATTATGTACAACTGCCTCACTCATTCTTGAGCCTTTATTAAATCTTTGAATCATATTTTCTCCTATAAAAAGTCAATAAAAAACTACCACACTAATTGTAAGCCATGTTCTACGTAGTGCTCAAAGGCTGTGTCTTTTGAAAGCAATATAAAATTATTTCGTATTGCAGTGTGAATAAGCATCCTATCAAATGGATCTTTATGATTTGGTAGCAAGGGTAATTCTTTATACGTTACAAAATCATATGAACCACAAGATTGCACTTCAAACCCACATTCGCTTGCAATATTAGGAAAGTGCCGAATATCAATATTATTAAAAGATATTTTACCTAATTGCTCTTTTATTGCTAGTTCCCAAAATGAAATTGTATTTACAACGACAGAATTGCTTTCATCTTCAATTAAATCAAATACTTTTTGCGAAAGCTTTTCTGTATCTAATATTGCCCATAAAAAAGTATGGGTATCTAGTAAGTACTTCAAAATCCTAAAAATTCCTCTGTAGTAATTTTGCCATCAGCGATTTCTGAAAAACTTGCCTTATTTGAATACAACCCAAGTTTTCGTTTTTTTGGAATATGTGTCTTACTATTTTCACAAAAAGATTCATAGCGTGTAAGTACTGCAACAGGCTTTTTTACTCTGCCATATAGCACTTGAATATCTTCGCCATCTTGCACTTCATCAAGAACCTTAGAGAATTGAGTTTTCAAATCGCCCACTGTCATAGCTTTCATATTTTTAGTATACTTTCATTTTGACAACTTGTCAAGATAAATTTTGCTTATTGACCAAATCAATACTAAACCTATAATCTTGTGAAATTTTACTATTCATTTTCTTTGCTACACCACATTCGGCATTTCGAATGTGGTATTCGGAATTAACTACCTTCTACTTGACATCTCCTCCATTTCTGCTACAATAGTTCTATGAAAACAATTCCTAAATGTGCACAAAATTTATCTCAAATAATACAGTGCCCAACAGTATCACTTCCACTAGATCAAGATACCCCTAAAACAAAAAATGCAAACTTTGACCAATTACATAAACTTTTTAAGCAACTTTATCCAAACACTTTTAAAACTACAGAAAGAATAACCATTGGCACCTATTCATTTATTCTTAAATGGAAAGGAAAAGATTCTTCTCGCTCTATAGTTGTTATGGCACATCAGGATGTA
>CAYJLT010000103.1:0-5510 GCA_964371295.1 uncultured Treponemataceae bacterium | reverse complement strand
TTTTTAGCTTAATTCCCTATGCTGCCCGCTCTTCATTTGTTGCTCTTGTTGTTGTGCTTGCTTTGCTAAATCTTTTCAAACAATCGGTTAGAGGGCCTGTTGTAGCACTAATGCCAGACGTTGTTCCACCTGAGCATCGCTCGGAAGGTAATGGTGTAATTAATACCATGGGTAATATTGCTGGTATAGTTGGAACACTTTTTTTGGCTCGACTAATGGATGTTGACCTTGTGCTACCAGTACTTGGTGAAACAAAAGACGCTCTTTCATTCCCTGTTGCAGGGGTGCTCGTATTTTTAGCTGCCATAATGCTCCTTTTATTTGTTAAAGAAAATAAATCTCAAGGCTATATCCAAAACTCAACTGGAAATGAAAGGGAAAAAGAAGAAAAAATTCCTTTCCTAAAAAGTTTAGCACTAGTACTAAAAGGAACTCAAAACGAAAACGGGAAAAAAGCTGACAGAAGTTCTTTCTTTGTTCTTTTATCATTATTTCTTTGGTTTATGGCTTACCAAGGATTGGTGCCCTATGTTGCCGAATACAGTATCTTAACCTTTGATATTTCAATGGGAAGCGGTGCTTTTGCTGCTGGGATGGTTGCAATAGCATCGGCTATTTTTGCCATTCCTATGGGTTACGCTGCAAATAAATGGGGAAGAAAGCGCATGATTCGCCTTTCACTTGTGGGCGTAATTGCCGTTCTTGCAGCCCAATTTATTTTTGCCGAACTTGTTATCAGATTAGGTCTTACCGGTGGGCACCTTGTATACATCTTTTGGGCTTTGATGTTTTGTTTTGGTATTTTTTGGATTTGCATTGTTGCAAATTCTTTTCCAATGCTTTGGCAAATGGCTGGCTTTGCTAGAATTGGTTTATACACAGGCTTATACTATACATTTTCTCAAGCTGCGGCTATTTTGGCACCATTCTGTGGTGGCCTTATAATTGATCTTGTGAGCTACCGTGGTATTTTTATTTATGGTGCAATATTTTTTGCTCTTGCCTTTATTACTATGGGTTTTGTAACGAGCGGAGAAAAGACAGACTCTGCCCAGTAAACAATATTTGCGATAAAAAAACGCTCGAATTTTCGAGCGTTTTTTTGTTACTTTACTTCGATTGCACCGTGGGGTCGTATGCTCATAGCATATACGGGACTTAACTCTCCGCTAGCTTTATCGTATCCAAGGGCTTTTTCCATATATGCCGTGTATTCCTCTCGTAGTTCATTTGGAATAAATGCTTGTATAACACCTGCAAAACCGCCTCCATGTATGCGGCAAGCACCTACACCTTTTTCTCTCAAAAAAATCTCAGTTAAGGCTAAACATACTGAAATGGGCTGTTCATGTGCATGGGCTGGGACAAATACATTTTGTAGCCACTTCCATGATGAATTTCCTGATTCCGTAATTAATGATAAAAACTTTTGAAAGTCTCCATTTTTTAGGGCTGAAACTTGTTCATCAACGCGATCATTTTCTTCAATAAAGTGTACAGCTCTCATTACTGCACGGTCTCCACACTCTTTTCTAATTTTTACTAAGTTATCGCTTATATCCTTAAAGCTTAGACCTCTTAATGTTTCTTGCCCGAGAAGTTTTGCAACTGTTTTCATTTCGTTTGGAATAGATGAGTACTCTGCAGATAAATCAGCGTGACCTTTTCCGGTGTTTACAATCATAAGGGAATAATCTTGTTTTGCAAAGTCAAAAGGTACTTTTTCTACGATTGGTTCTGAAGGATTTTGAAAATCCATTGCTACAAGCCCTCCAACAGCACATGCCATTTGATCTAAGAGGCCAGACGCTTTGTCCCAGTATTTGTTTTCTGCAAATTGACCAATTGATGCATACTTACTTACAGGAATAGTACCATCGTTAAAAAGTTTGTCAAGAATAAGGCATAGCATCATTTCAAAGGAAGCAGAAGAGCTTACTCCTGCAGCAGGTATAACATTGCTTGTAAGGCATGCATTAAAACCTCCAACCTTATATCCCCTGTCTTTAAACCCTTGCACAATACCACGTAAAAGTGCAGGGGAGCTTTTTTCATCTAAAATGCGCTCGGTATTTGTTGTATCAATTACTATATCTTTATTGTAGGTAATATCATGTATTGTAATTGTGTTGTCTCCCGATGGACACGCGGCTCCTATACAGTCTAATTGAATGCTTGCAGCAAGTACTTTGCCCAAGTTGTGGTCGGTGTGGTTTCCACCAATTTCACTGCGTCCAGCGCTTGTAAAAAAACGCAACCCTTCTTGCTCTTTATCTTTTTTAAAAAAAGCTTCCCATTCGTTTGCAAGGTTTGCATATCGTTCAAATTGCTTTGTAAGTGTTTTCTCATCTGTGCCATAAAGTTCTTCAAATAGTTTTCTTGAAAAATTCATTTTGTGTCCTCTTGTTAGTTCTGTATTATTGGTGGTAATAATATGCAGGGTATTCCATATTACTCGGCAGCCCTAGGCTAGATTGTATTGAATCAAGTGCCATTGCTTCTTTTGAGTTAAACAATGCCTTTATTGAACTTGAAAAATCTAAAAGATAGTTTGTTAGAGTTTTCTCTTCTTCGTAAGTGTAGTGCCATATATTCATGCTTTCGCCTTCAAAAACATTTACTTCCATGTCGATTATTGCATCCTCAAGGCTTGAAACATAATCAATGAGCCCGTTTTCTTGGGCTTGAAGAGCTGTGTATATTCTTCCATCTGCAAGGGACCAGACTTTTTCTATGTCCATTTTTCTTGCATCAGATACAATCTTTGTAAACTGATTATATGCTTCATCTGCAATAGATTGCATAATTGCTCTATGCTCTACTGTCATTGGACTGTTTATGTTCATCATATTTTTATTTCGACCAGCAGTAATTGTTGTCATACTTATACCATACGTATCCATTAGCTTTGTTAAATCAAATGATGAGCTTGATATTACACCAATAGAACCTGTGAGTGTATTTCTATTTGCATATATTACGTCCGCAGCACATCCTATATAATACCCACCAGAGGCTGCAAGAGGACCAAAATATGCCCACACTGCTTTTCCACTTTTTTCTTTGTATTCTTCTAATGCAAGGTACACTTCATCAGATTGATACACTCCACCGCCTGGCGAGTTTATAAACAATAGGATTGCAGCATTATTTTTGTCATATGTGAGACTATCAATAGTGTCTAGAAGCCACGCGTGATTATAGTTAGCATTTTCATCTTGAATTACACCTTCAACATGCACAACGGCAATTGAGTCACCTCGAACAAATGGGAATGCATTGGTCGCACTATCCATACGAGTGGCTACTTCTGGGCTAGGTGATGGTACCTTAAACAAGTTTTCTGTTGGCCTAAAAAATATTTGAAATACAAATAACACTAAAGCTATCACAAAAAGGACGGCAAATACTATAAGACCTTGTTTAGCACCCTTGCTAAGTCCCGTTGTTGGTTTTGATGAAATTATTTTATCGTAGTTTTGCATAGTTCTCCTTTATCCTTCAATTGTTTGAATGCTTTCTTTATCGCCAAAATCTTCAGGGCTTAGAGCCTTTCTATCAATTGCTGCTTTTTTTAGTGCTTTATATGCATTTGAAAATGATGTAGCATAATACGGAACGAGGATACTACCAAAGCACATTGAAATAAGTGATGGTATTAAAGAAAGTAATACATCGTTCATAGTACTTATGTTGCCTGTGGTGTACATTCCCCCAAAAAATATGTGTTGTGTAATTATGCCAGGAAGACCTAATAGAATATACCAGCCAAAAAAGCTTAAGTGCATAAAGAATAAATCTCCCTTATAACCCTTTGTCATTTCAATGCTCATTCTTAATGCGCGGCGAATACCAACTTTTGGGTTATCAGCAATAATAAATAGCAACTGGGAATACGCAAATAATTTTACGATTCCTGGAATATAAAATAATAACATCCATAAAACTACCCATAACATGGCCCATAAATAGCCTAGAATTCCCTTTGCCCACAGTGAAAACCCTTCAAAAAAGGTATTAATACTTACTTTTTTGTCATTACTAATAGCATAAAAAAAGTTTGTTCCCGCAGTTAGTACAACAACAAACAATACGAAAAAAATACTTCCTATGAAAATGCTCTTTGATGCAATGTTTTGCATGAGTGTAACTTGGGCTTCATAATCGTGTGTAGTTAGAGAAAAGTCTAGAGTAGGAAACACAAACCCGAACACGGTAATATTTGATAATATGGTAAAAAATAATACAATGCCAACAATTAAAAATGAGGTACGGTAATTACCTTTTAATTGAGATAGTGCTTGTTTTTTGTATTGTTTTCGTTCAAACATGAGTTGCTCCTAATGCTAGTATGTGCTAGCTATATGTAGTATACTAAAAGTATAGTATGTATAGAGATTTTATTCAAGGTATTGATTCTTTTTTCTATAGTATAGTGTTATAGATTTTTTTCTCTTAATAGGTCGTTATAATAACGCTTTTCAATTTTTTCAAGCTCAATACCACTCAGAGCGAGTGTAGCGTGAAGTTTTTTAAGAGAGTCTTTTTCTACAGTTTTACTTTGGACTTCACTGGTAATTTCTAGCTCTAAAAAATTACCCAAACCTGTAATTGTACAAAGTTCAAGTAGTACGCCATCATACTGCCATTGTAATACATGCTTCTCTTTTTTCGACACAACCCTAAAGCCTGCATCGTGCAAAAATGTTTCAAATGAGCTTCGATTGTCTATGGTAAACTCTTTTTCATCATTTACTTCATACGCAATGTTATTGGCAGAATTACGAACTTCTTTTTTTTTGTATGTTACTGTAAGCACTTTTGGTTTTTTGCCGAAAGAATTAACGGCGCTCTCTTCTCTAACCCTTATTTGTACAGGGTTTTGCGATGGTTGATGCCAGTATACATCACTCTTATTTTTTTCACCTAAAAAGTGGGCAAAAGATTCAATGATAGTTTTTGTTTTTTCATAGTTGTCAACATGGGCTTTTAATTCTATTTCAAACATATTTATATTTTACCACAAAAAAATACTTGCGAAAAGCCTCTTGTTAATGTATAATTAATGTATGTTTGAAGTTAGAGTAGAAACGTCGTTTTCAGCGGCACATTATTTAAAAAATTATGATGGAAAATGTGAAAATGTTCATGGTCACAATTATCGCGTATTAGCTTATGCTCGGGGAAAAGATCTTCCATCTGATGGCATACTCATTGACTTTGGTGAAGTAAAAGCTGCACTTAAGGAAGTTTGCCGAAACCTAGATCATAAGAATCTCAATGATTTAGAAGAAGATGGACTCCTTGTTTTTAACAACAATCCAAGTGCAGAAAGAATTGCGGCATATATTTTTGATCAATTAGAAATGCTTTTACCTAAAAAAGATGCTGCCCGTTTGCATGCAGTTGATGTGTATGAAACACCAACAAGCCGTGCGCGGTATATGCGATAGTTAATTATACATTGCACATTGTCAGATTAAGTGCAACACCCTTGTAAGATAGATAGG
>CAYJLT010000102.1:0-5564 GCA_964371295.1 uncultured Treponemataceae bacterium | reverse complement strand
ATGATTTATCTTGCAATGCAAGAGTTTAAAGAACACCATCCTGAAACATCTGTTATCCCAATGTCAGTTTGTGTAGGTATGAGTCAAGGCTATATAGGATACGATATTCAAAATGCTTTGCGAGAAGAACTTTTAAACCGAAATATTAAAAAAAGTATAACATCACTTATTACGCAAGTTGTAGTTGATGAAAATGACCCTGCCTTTAATAATCCAACAAAACCAATTGGTAAGTTTATGACTAAAGAAGAGGCAGATAAACTCATTAAAGAAGGATATACTGTAGTTGAAGACTCTGGCCGTGGATGGCGCCGTACGGTTGCTTCTCCAAAACCTCTTGATATTGTAGAAATTGATGCAATAAAAGTGCTACTCGATGCAGGGCAAATTGCAGTTGCTTCTGGTGGCGGTGGTATTCCTGTTTCTAAAAACGGAAATCATTTAGCAGGGAAGGGTGCAGTAATTGATAAAGACTTTGCTAGTGCAAAAATGGCTGAGCTTTTAGATGCCGATTATCTTATTATCCTAACTGCGGTTGAAAAAGTGTGTATAAACTTTGGAAGGCCTAATCAAGAAACACTTGATAACCTAACCTTAGAAAAGGCACAGCAGTATGTTAATGAAGGGCACTTTGCCCCTGGTAGTATGCTTCCAAAAGTGCAAGCAGGTATGTTATTTGCTCAATCTAAAAAAGGTAGAAGAACGCTTATTACACTTCTTGAAAAAGCACGTGACGGCATTGCCGGTAAAACAGGAACCGTAATCGAAGGTTAAGCAAAAAAAAAGATGCGATACACTACTGTATCGCATCCTTTTTTTTATTCATTTCATATGTTTTTACATTTGAAACTTTGAAAGCTCGGTGCTCATATCCTGTGCACTTTTTCCATTCTGAGACGCAATATCCTTTGCTTGGCCTGCCGCTTCTGCAACCTCTCGCGTTGCTAGTTCAATTTCATTCATTGCTTCATTAATTGTTCTCGTTACATCGGACAAAATTGCCATTTCTGTAACTATTTCCTGTCCACCGCGTAGCATTTCTGAAGATCCATCGCGAACAGAACTTGTTGTATCATTAATTTGCTGAACAGCCTTTAATACCTCTGAGCTACCAGTTGATTGTTCTTGCATTGCGTGCATAATAATGTCTTCTTGGCTCTTTACCGTTTTTGATAATTCAAAAATAATATCAAACTGCCTTTGAACTTCTTGTGTGCTTTCAAAAACTGTGTTAATAAGAGTTTGTAGGCGGTGTAGCCTTTCTGTTATAGTCTTACCTTGCATGTTAGAGTCTTCTGCAAGCTTTCTAATTTCATCGGCAACAACAGCAAAACCCTTACCAACTTCCCCCGCATGAGCGGCTTCGATGGCGGCATTCATTGCAAGAAGGTTTGTTTGGCTAGCAATGCTCTGGATAACCGTACTAGCTTCAAAGAGGCCTGTCGATTCTTCCATAATTTTTCCAGAGTTTTCAACTGCATCGTGGACTGTTTTTAACCCTGTTTCAGAAGCGCTACTAAGCTCGTTTACAGTTGCTCCATTTTTATCGAGAATATCTGTTACAGAGCGAATATTTGCTACCATTTCTTCAACCGAAGCAGAAGATTCTGTAACACTTGCTGACTGAGATGCAATATTTTCATCTAAGCCTTTTATTCCATTCATTATTTGTAAAACAGTGGCATGTGCTTCTTCAACTCCAGCAGACTGGTTTTGCATTTGTTCTTTAACAGAATTTATTGAGCGCGAAATTTGTTCAATAGCTGTCGCAGCACCATTTACATTTTCAGCAAGACCAGAGGCGATGTTTTCAGAGTCATCCGCAGTTACCCTGAAGTCTCCAAAAAGCTTTTTCGTTTCTTGAAAGAATATATCAAGATCTCCTGAAAGTAATCCTATTTCATCACGGCTATCAGCAAAAAAACCTTCTGCAGTATAATCGTATTTTGCAAGTGCTCCTGTAAAAGCTTGCATTTTCTTTACTCGGTTGGCTATCTGTCCAATGAACACTGCGTAGTTTGCAATACCAAAAAACAGTGCAAAAACAGAGTTTGATAAACTGTATTTAAGGAATATTTCTGTAGTACTTAAACCTTCATGTGGAATAAAGAACGGGGCAATAATTAAAAATGCTATTCCTACCATGCACATAAAGGCCGTGATTATTCCTTTTGGTAGCATTGGTAAGGCGATGTAATCCTTGTGAAATGGTACAACACTGAAAGTCCACTTATCAAAATTATTTAAATACATAATACCAAAAAAATATGAAAACACAAAATAATCTCCTAGCATAACAAGCAAAACGGGAATGCTATGTAACGGCTCCCCATAATTTGTTGCAATTATGTTGAGAATTACCCAGGTAAGTACCCCAAATGTTGTTGATGACAATAAAATCCACATGGTGTTTGCTTTGGCAGATTTATTTGCAGTAATAAGCGATTCCTCTGTTCCATTGTACGTGCTAACACCTTTAATGGTTTTATGCACTACAGCGCTAAACAGCACTAGGTATGCTAGAGTAAAGCCAATGTATAGAGGGCTTTTCAAAGCCACCTGTTCAAAGTCTTCTCCATAAATTCCTGTCGATATACCCTGTAACCAAAAGATTAGCATGGGAAACAACAAAGCTAAAAAAGAAAAAAGATATGCTCTTTTTAAACTCTTTGTATCTTCTTTTGCAATTTTTTCTTCCATAATTCTTCACAGCCGTCCTTTTCTTATATGTTGATGTCAATAGCTATACTTAAGTATATCATACAAAAAAAATAATGAAAAGAACAAGATAAAAAAATATTGATAAAATTCCGTTATTTTAATTAAAAAGGTAGAATTTAGTCCAGATTAAGAGAATGTTGTGACCTTTTTGATGCTTGTAAATTGTCTAAAAAAAATAAAACACCTCTTGACAAAAGTGCCTAATATCTATATAGTAGTAAGACATCTCATTTTCAACAGGCGCTCTGCCTGTGGACTGGTGTAAGTTTGCCTCTATAGCTCAGTCGGTAGAGCGCAACCATGGTAAGGTTGAGGTCATCAGTTCGATTCTGATTGGAGGCTCTATTTCTATAAATAGGAGAAAGAAATGGCAAAAAAAGCAAAAACAGCGGTTGAAATAATTGCATTACAGTGCTCAGACTGTAAAAGAAAAAATTATACTACATATAAAAATCGCAAAAATATTCAAGGTAAAATGGAAAAAAATAAGTTTTGTCCGTTTTGCAGAAAGCATATTCTTCATAAAGAAACAAAAGCGAAATAATATTTGGTTGTCTAGCGGCATTTTGTCGCATTACATAGATTTAGGTCAGTAGCTCTAATGGTAGAGCGTCGGTCTCCAAAACCGAATGTTGAGGGTTCGAGTCCTTCCTGGCCTGTATTTTAATTATAAAAGGATGTATGCATGAAGGTTATTCAATTTTTTAAAGAATCAGCCGCTGAATTAAAGAAGGTAACGTGGCCAACTCGTGACGATGTGCTTTCTTCAGCAAAGATTGTGTTGATATCTACTGCGATTATTGCAATTCTTTTAGGTCTGCTCGATTATGCATTTGCAGCAGGCTATAACTTTGTGTTCTAGGAATTGAGATGGCAAAAGGTTGGTATATTTTAAATACCTATTCTGGGTATGAAGCAAAAATCGAACGAACTATTCGCGCTATGCTAGAAAACGGAGAGCTTTCTCCTGAGATAGTTTTAGATGTTAAGGTTCCTGTAGAGGATGTTGTTGAAGTTAAAGATGGAAAAAAACGTTCTGTTACAAAAAAGTTTCTCCCCGGTTATATGATGTTGGAGATGGAGCTTCCAGATATTGACTGGAAGACTACATGTTCAGCTATTAGAAGAATTCAGGGTGTAACAGCGTTTGTCGGTACCACTGGAAATATGCGTCCTCGGCCAATACCTAATGATGAAGTAATTGCTTTGTTACAAAAAGTTGGTGAAATTAAAGGTGAGAAATCATCGAGAGTGAAGCAGACTTTTGTTGTTGGAGAACAGGTTAAAATTACTGAAGGTCCATTTGTTTCATTTTCAGGTTCTATTGAAGATGTTAATCTTGAAAAAGGAAAGCTTCGTGTTGTTGTGGGGATTTTTGGTCGAGCAACACCAGTTGAAGTTGACCTTCATCAAGTAGAAAAAATATAAAAAGCCAGATTTTGGGAGGAAGGTTGGTTCGTCGAACATATGCCTTCCGCTAGACAGTGCGCAGCTCGAAAGGGTGGTCGCATTATCACACCAATGTAAGGAGAAAATAATGGCAAAGAAAAAGGTGACTGCGGTCATAAAGTTGCAATGTCCCGCTGGGAAAGCGACGCCTGCTCCACCAATTGGTCCGGCTCTCGGCCCTCATGGTGTTAGTGCGCCTCAGTTCGTTCAACAATTTAACGATCGAACTAAATCATTGGAACCAGGATTAATTATCCCGGTTGTTCTTACCGTTTACCAAGATAAAACGTATACGTTTATTCTTAAAACCCCGCCAGCTGCAGTTTTAATTAAAAAAGCTTTAGGTTTAGCTAAAGGTGCAAGCAATCCATTGATGGATAAGGTTGGTAAACTTACGCAATCTCAACTTGAAGATATTGCAAAAGAAAAAATGCCTGATATCAGCGCAAATGATATTGATGGGGCAAAAAAAATCATTGCCGGTACTGCTCGCAGTATGGGTGTAGAGGTGGAGCGATAATATGAAACATGGAAAAAAATATCGTGAATCACTAAAAAAATATGATTCTGCAAAATCCTACGACTTAAAAAAAGCTTGTGAATTAGTTAAAGAATTAAAATTTGCAAAATTTGATGAAACAGTTGAAGTTCATGTGAATCTTCGATTGGGAAAAAGTCACACAGTTAGAGATACATTAGTATTTCCTCATCAATTCAAAGGCGAAAAAAAGGTTTTGGTATTCTGTAAAGAAGATAGAATTAAAGAAGCTTTGGATGCCGGCGCATCATATGCTGGTGCCGATGAATACATCGACAAGGTAAAAGATGGGTGGCTAGATTTTGATATTGCTGTTTCAACACCTGATATGATGAAAGATGTTGGACGCCTTGGTATGGTTCTTGGTCGAAGAGGTTTGATGCCTAATCCTAAAACAGGGACTGTTACTGCAGATATTGCAGGTGCAATTAGTGAATTGAAAAAAGGTCGAGTTGAGTACCGAGCTGACAAAACAGGTGTTGTACACATGGCAGTTGGTAAGGTTTCAATGGATAGTGCTCAGGTTGCTGAAAATATTGAAGCCCTTATGGCTGAAATTGAACGGAAAAAACCTTCTGATGCAAAGTCAGGGTATGTTCAATCTGTTTCAGTGAATTCAACAATGGGACCCGGTGTTTGGGTTGAGCATAAGGAAGGTTAATATGGCGATTAGAGCAAAACAACTTCAACCAGCTAAGGTTGCTGCTATTGCAGAAACAAAGGCTATGTTTGAAGGGTATAACGATTTTATTTTTGCAGATTATCGTGGTTTGACTGTAGAGCAAATTACTGCTTTACGAAAACAATTAACTGCAAAAAAAGCTGTATTGAAGGTTGTGAAAAATAATTATGCACG
>CAYJLT010000101.1:2849-5632 GCA_964371295.1 uncultured Treponemataceae bacterium | reverse complement strand
ATGGAACAACAAAGTCCTAAAAATCATCCCTACCTAAAGCTAAAGCCTACAACAATACTTTTGGCTGTACTAGCATTAGTTGTACTCAGTACAGCAGGCACTAGCTTTTACATGGTAGACGAGTCAGAACAAGCCGTTATTACGAGACTTGGAAAATACTATAAAACAGTGGGCCCAGGGCTTCAGTTTAAAATTCCATTTGGAATTGACAAAAGCTTTATAGTGCCTGTAACAGAAATCCAAACAGAAGAGTTTACCGTAAATACTCTTCCTGGTAATCAAGTATACTACCAAAGCACTGCAGGCATTGATGGTTATACAATGCTCACTGGGGACTTAAACATTGTTGATGTTGAATGGATTATTCAGTATAGGATTGTAGACCCTGTGGCATGGCTTTTTAACGTGCAAGACAGGCGAAACACCATTAGAGATATTTCACAATCAGTAATAAATGCCCTTGTTGGTGATAGAGCCATACTAGATGTTATTGGTTCAGAGCGTATCGCAATTGAAGTAGCCGCTATGGAACAAATGAATGCTAGCTTTGATGAATTAGGGTTAGGAATAGATATAAACGCAGTTCTTTTACAAAACATAGTACCGCCAGTAAGTGTTCAAGATGCATTCGAAGATGTAAACCGTGCACAACAAGATGCAGAGCGATTTATAAACGAAGGAAAAGAAGCCTACAACAAGGAAATTCCTCTTGCACAAGGTACAGCAGACCAGCAAATACAGGTTGCAGAAGGGTATGCAATTGAGCGCGTAAATCAAGCTCAAGGTGATGTTGCTCGTTTTAATGCAATTTACGAAGAATATCAAGATGCACCGCAAGTTACTCGTGACCGCCTCTATCTTGAAACAATTGAAACTGTATTAAGTTCAAGAGAAAACACAACGCTCATAGACGGTGAGCTTGACAACGTACTCCCTGTTAAAACACTTACAGGTCAAGCAGCAAGTGGAGGAACAAACTAATGAAAGTAATAAATAACAAAAAACTATATGTAACACTTGGGGCAGTAATAGTAGCTCTTGTTATCTTTTTAATGATGGGTCCTCTTTATATAGTAAACGAAGGAACTCAAGTTGTAGTAACAAGGTTTGGACAAATTGTAAGCACAAGGACAGAGTCTGGTCTTTACATGAAGGTACCATTCATTGATGTTGTTACAACATATCCAAAGCTCATTCTTTCGCTTGACGGAGATGCCCAACGCATTCCAACAAGTGAAAATCAGTTTATTATTGTAGATACCACAAGCAGGTGGAGAATCGATAACCCACAGCTATTCTACCAATCATTTAAAACTCTTGATGCGGCAACAATTAGAATTAGTGATATCATAAATTCATCTACACGAACAATTATTACTCAAAACTCTCTAAGCGAAGTAGTACGCTCCTCTAACATAATAAATGAAAGAAGTACACAGCTCATTGGGGCAGCAGTTATCCCAGGTGAGGTAATTGATGAAGTAATAACAGAAGAAATTCCAGAGGAAACAGCCCAAAATCAAGCCAATACAAATGCAGCTTTACCTCAAGTTGCAAAAGGGCGTGGACAACTTAGCGCTGAAATGGCAAATGAAGCAAAAGAATTAGTCCAGCAGTATGGGGTAGAATTACTCGACGTAGTATTGCGTCAAATTAAGTATTCAGATGAGCTTACCGAAAGTGTATACAATAGAATGATTACCGACCGACAACAAGTGGCTCAAGAATTCAGAGCAGCAGGCGAAGGTGAAAAAGCTGTGTGGCTCGGGCGCCTCGACAGAGAAAAAAAATCAATTGAGTCTGAAGCTTATCGAGTAGTGCAAGAAATTCGTGGTGATGCGGATGCTGAGGCAAGCCAAATCTATGCAGACGCATACTCAAAAGACCCAGAGTTTTACTCGTTTTACCGAAGCTTGGAATCATACGAGCAGACAATTCCGAAAATGGATTCAACCTTATCCACAAATATGGAATACTTCCAATACCTCTACGCCCCAGACGGCAGATAGAGATTTTTTATAAAACACAGTAGAGCTTTAATACGGTAGGGGTTTATTGCGATAAACCCCTACTATGTTTTATAGCAGCATTTCAAAAACCAAGGAATCGTCAATGCATTCAAACTCTAGTCCAATTATAACAATAAATGAATCTGGTATCACACTTCAAACAGGACTTTCATCACGGCAATTTGCAAATGCAAAAATGGGTCAATACGTTACAGAACCTGGGGTTTTTGTTAAAGTGACTGACAACAAAAGCTTTACCACCGAAGAATTTCGTTTTTCTGATACTAAAACATTACCTAAGGGCAAAAGCGACGAGGTAGTACTTTCAAATGATGCAATAAGTGGAACAACACTTCTATCTCTTATTGAGGGGGACTCGCAAAAGGCCTTACAAAACCTTGAAAAGCTTTCCTCCATCATTGAATGGAGTTTTGAAAATGATATACAGCTTCCAAACTGTGGGCCACTTGGTACAATTATTACAAAAAATGGAATCCTTTTTTTGCCCTTTAATCTTTTTGAAAGAAGTCTGTTTGCTCAAAACAAGGAACTTACATCAAAATTATATGGTTGTTGGGTAAATACAGCACTGAATGACATAGATAATTGGCGTTTTACACTTTCATCTTATCTATACACCATCCTTTCAGGGCAAAAGCCTTTTACAGAGCTTGAAGTAGAAAAAAGAAGTGAAGATTACTATGATAATAATTTTATCCCAATTAATTTATTGGTAAGAATAAGTGAAAGCTTTTCACAAGCAATAAACCAAAA
>CAYJLT010000101.1:0-2749 GCA_964371295.1 uncultured Treponemataceae bacterium | reverse complement strand
CATAAGACAACACTAGCTGTTGTAGGAATCATCACTTTATTTGCGGGCTTTACCATTGGAGGAATCATTCAATCAAATCTTTCAAAGCCAACAACAGAAGGCATGTCGCCAATCGACGTTGTTCAAACATTTTACTCAAGTATAAATACGCTCGATAGTGTCATGCTTGATAGTATGGGAAAGGCAGAGGCAACAAAGAATTATTCTAACATGGTTGCTTCTATTTTTGTTACGGGTAAAATGAGAGAAGCATATGAGCAAATAGTTTCTTTTCTTCCACCAGCCCAGTGGATTGGAATTGATAATCCTACAGAAATTTCTGTATTTGGCCTCACAAACTTAGAAATTGTAATGCACAGTACATGGATTGAAAATCCTGTGCAAGGGGATACAGTCCAGTGCACTGCTACCTTTTACACTCTTATTAACCAAGGCCTTGAATCGTACGAGGTTACAAAAACTACGGATGCACTCACCCTTATGTATGGAAAAAACTTTTGGCAAATTACAAGCATCGAAAATAATTCAAGTCAAATACCCGTGGACAGCAAACAATTTATTGAAGATGTAACCATAACAAGAATACTTATAAAAGAAGATGCAAGCATTGGCCTACATGAGCAAGGAGTCTTCCTTTCAGAAACTTTACGAGAAACCTACCCTTGGCTTCCAACCATGCAAGAAGTTAAAGAAAGTGTAGAGCTAATTCCGACTTATTTACTAGAAAGCTAGCACCCTATAAAAAAATCCTTTGTTATAAAATACTTTTTACAACAAAGGATTTCTAGCCTTACAATTATTCATTCTTACTTGTTAATTATTCCCACCTGGTATTCCAAATCTATTAAAAGGGAAAAACCGTAGTACTGGTGTGCCTAATATATCATCAGTTGATATTTGCTGTGGTGAAAGATTTGAATCATAGTATAAAGACCATGGATCATACTCTGTAATTTGCTTTCTTTCATAATCATATGAATGACGCATATCAAGAGAATTAAAGCGATTGTCGCCCATCACAAAAAAGTTATTTTTACTAATAAACTGGGGATTTCCCTCTTCATCATTTGGAGGAAAAACTTCCATATTCCGCATATCATTTAAGCTTAAAATATAAAATACTAGATTTTGTAAATTTTGCATATATTCAATTTTTAGCAAATCTTGACTTTGAGCATTTGAACCAATTCCCTCACTCAAGAGTTCTGCTGTTCTCACCGCTAAGCGGCCAAAATTTAACTTTAGCATAAGGTTTTGTTTAAACATTGCATCAGAATATATATCGTCCCCTACTAGTTTTTCTCCCTCAAGTTCTTGTATGGGTAAAATCCAATCTGTCATAAATGAAGTAAACCACTCAGCCCCGCCTTGAGAATAATACAAAGTACGAATTATATCGTCGCTTTGAGACAAAAATGAGTATACTTGCAATGAATTCATATCAGAAAAACTATCTGCAGGAACTATACCTTGCTCTGTCGAATTCCTTCTTTTCAGCTGTAAAAAACGTTGAGATAGGGATACTGCTTCTTCTTGAGCTTCGTCAAAATCGAGGCTACTACGCTCGTGCTCAATAGTAAGCATAACATCATACTCATATGCATCTAACGGAATATACTGTACTTTTTCTAAAATATCTTGTGGTAACCCTGCTACATTCCATTGTGCCCACTGGGCATCCTCTTTTACAGGTGAAAACTCAGAATCTTCTGCTGTTCGTCTATAAAGTATGCCGTCTTGCATCACAAGCTGCTCACCCTCTTTTCCTACAATACGTTTTACCAGAGGGTCTGCCTTTAGGTTACCAGCCTCATCCACATTCAAATTTACTGTTGTGAGCGTTAGCATGTACACGAGCTGAGAGACAAATGTTTTTATTTGTGATTCTCTATCATCGCTATAATGAGGATTACTGAATATTACAATATCACCCCTGTCGTAGTTTTTTATTTCGGGAATCCCAACATCACTCAAAGGAAACTTTGGTCCTGCATCAAGTTTTAAGCCTACAACTCGGTCTCTCACCAAAAATTCACTTACCATTGACTCTGATGGAATTTCATACAATTGAAAAATAAAAATATTTATAAGCACAACAGTACAAATTGCTTGAACAAATGCATCAATCCAATCAAAGACTTCAAATATAACTTTTTTCCAAAAAGAGCGTTCTTTTGGAGGAGCCGCTTCTGCGAGCTTTTTAAAGTCAGGATTTTTTTTATATATTCGTTTTGGGTTTAAATAATACAAAGCTCCATGGCTAGTCACAAGCACAATTACCCATAATAGAACAGTAATAACATCATACCAATGAGCTGTCCCAGAAGAACCTGCCCTACGAAAAACAAAAGAGGCTAAAAGAATATAGGGAAGATATTGTAAAAGTTTAAAAACTACTGTTAAGCGCTTTATATTTGATTTACGAAAAACCTGAATATAACTTTCATAAAAAAGCCATCCAACAAATGCTAACGACAGTGGAAGAGCCAACAAAGAGATATCGGTGTTAAAACTTACTTGAAACAATCCAAAAACGAGGCTTGAAATTAGAGCCACCAACATACATAAAAATAAATTCTTATACATGGTGTTATTATATCAAAAATATAGAATAAAATCTAGCATTGTCGCAAACAGAGTCCATATAATGAATCTTCTTCCCCTTGACGAGAAAGCACCTGTCATCCTGACCGTAGTCGAAGGATCTAAAAAAAGTGCGCTTGACTAGAGACTCTTTTTTTGCTATTAT
>CAYJLT010000100.1:0-5636 GCA_964371295.1 uncultured Treponemataceae bacterium | reverse complement strand
ATACTGATTCTGTATGAATCTCAGGATGCTTCCAATCATTTTTATACCATTTTTTGAATGTTTCTTCATCGTCATCAAAACGGAAGTCTGCAGACATATCAATAAGTTTTTTACCATCTTTTTTTGCTTGAAATGCATACGTTTCAGCAATACCGTGTGGAAGGGCTGTGAAGATAACATCAGATTTTTTCATTACTTCATCAGCACTTACAAGTTTCCCATCAGTTTTATCTGTTAATATGCCAAAAAAATTGGGGTACACATCTTGCATATTTTGGCCTTCAAAACTTACTGAACTTAAAACAAGTCTTTCTACATTTGGATGGCGAACAAGCAATCTCGCCAATTCTGCTCCTACATATCCTGTAGCACCAATTATTCCAACTCTTATCATTTTGTACCTCTTTCTATATTAGTAATTGCACTAGCAATTGTAGGGACCGCGTAGTGGTTCCGAGCCCGCTAGTAAGGCAGCACCTATGTGTGCGCCTTGCGGGCGAAGGAATGAAGCCGAAAGGCGGAATCCCGAAAAGCGCGACCGCGAGCTTTAGCGAGCGGAAGTGACCCTACTAGTATTAAGACCTCTTGAATACTCTTTTAAAAGATGATACAGTAAGATTATGAAAAAATCAACCTATGTGCAAGCTCTAGCAGTTTGCTTTTTATGTACACTTTTACTTTTGTCGTGTAAAACGGTGCCAACTGAGATTTCGTATGATGTAACTGAGCCAGAGCTCTTACAGCTCGCGCAAAGTGCAATTGATGACAATAATCCAGGTGCGGCTCGTTTTTATTTTGAAACTATGATTGCACGATTTGGCATGAATCATTCGTCACTTGTTGTAGCAGAGTTTGAGCTTGCGCACTTAGATGTAAAAGAAGGTAATTTTGCAGATGCAAAGCCTGCATTGGAAAGAATTCTTACGTACTATGAAGACCCAAGCTTAGCCATACTTTTACCACCTTCATATAAAAAGCTTGCTCAAATTGATTTAGAAAAAATAACAAGCGCTGAAGAATAATTTATCTATTTGGCGTAATAATTGCGTCTATGGTAATATCATACATTTTTGACATGTTATCAACCGTTTCTTTGCTTACCCCATAAATCCCGCGAGGGCTTTCATGGGGTTCTGCATCTCCAATGAGAATTATTTTTTTGTACGCATCCTTATTCCACGAATAATAACGCATTGATGCATACAAGGCTTCATAGACCGCCTCAGGTATATCTCCACCTAAAAAAGAACCTTCTCGGATACTCATATTATTAAGTTTTGAAAAAAACTCATTTTCATTTTCAGTAAAGGGGCTCAATTGTACCGGTAGGCCTTGAAACCTATAATTATCAGTGAAGTCGCGGTAGAATAGTAAGCCTAAGCGCACGTTGTGCCTCGACTTTAATTCTTCGCTAAGTGCTGGAACGAGTTCTTTTTTTAGGCGTTCAATATCATCCCACATGCTTCCTGTTGCATCTATTGCAAATACAACATCTGCTTGCTCATCTTTTGGAATATCTTCAAAGGATTTCATTACATCTTCAACAATACTTTCGGGGCCTTTAGAGTAGGTCATCATACCAGTTGCAATACTGTCGAAGGCTTCTGCAGCTTTTGAACTATATATATTTGTTAAAACTGGCTTTGCTACTACTGCTTCTTTACTATCTTCTTCTGTTGGACTCTCGGCAATTTGTTCTTGGATTTGTTCTGGAGTGTCTTCAGTTAGTGGAGGTGCGAAAAAATCAAACATGTACGGGTTATCTTCAAATGAGCCTGTGTAATCGGCATACTGCTTTTCAAAGGCACGAATATTAACAAAGGTTCCCATGCCTACAGTGACTTCTCCGTTCCTACTCCAAGGATATCCATAAAGTAGTATTTCTGGAATAAATATAAGAAAACTTTCGCCAAAAACAGTATCTTGCTGTGCGGTAGAGTCAACAAGACTATAGCGCGAATAATCGGAGTCCAGTATTTCTCCATCTAAAAGACGTATTTCATTTCCATTAACGTTATTAAACTCTTTTGCTCTATAAGTGTAATTTGTAGCTTGAGGATCTGTACCCTTTGTTGTTTCTGTGAGCAAAACTGATTCTAAGCCAGCTTTTTTTCGGACAAAAAGGTTCCAGCCACCATTTTCGGCCACTTCGAGTCTAATGTCATCTGGAGTAATGGTTAAGTTTGTAATGGGCTTTTGAATGGGCGTTTGTTGTCCTTCTTGTGAATATATGGAGGTTCCACCCAACATTAAGGCTATAATTATGAGAAAATAATTAATACTGTATGCATTTTGTGTTCTAGCCATGCTTATATTGTCGGTTTATTTAAAAATATGCTTATTATTATTTATTTGTAAAAATCGTCTAGAAAAATAAGTAAAAAATAGGTAAAAAGGCATGTATTATACTAGCTTTTTGCAAAAAGTGTGATATAATAAGAGCTATAGTGAATATGGAAACGAATGTAGACCCAGAGGATTTTGAAACAGTTTCTTTGGGAGAATTTTATGATGGTGAAGAAGTCTCTTTAGAAAAAGAATTATCAACAAATCTTGTTGTATTGACTGATGATGAGCAAGACCTTGTTAATGAGGTTTTTGATGGTTTAAAGTCGATTTCACCTGAAAGCCTTGTTGTGCTCGCCGACCGTCTTGCCGACTTAGAAAAATTAACTCTAAACATTGCTCATTTTCCCTCTCTTAAAGAAGCTCAAGAACAGGGCGGAAAAACGAGAGATATTAGCACCCTTGTAGAAGCCTTACTTGTAAAACGGGATGGGGATAAGATGTTGCATTTACCTTCAAAAGCTATTTTGGGTAAAGGCTTTATCGTTGCAAAATTTCATACATTTTGTGCAATGGAAAAAATTGCTGAGCACTCAATTAAGTCTGATAAACTGGTTCAAAAATTGCGCAGAGCATGCCTCGATATTTTGTTTAATATTATGGCTGAAGATGTATATATTAGCCTCTTAGATAATGAGGGTATCGCAGTTGATTTGCGGCAGAAAATAGCATATGGACTTATTGGCTTATGGGAAAGACGTAGCGACAAGACTGCTACTGGTATGGCTCCCGTTTTAGATACAATTTGGAATGCTCGTAGGAATCTAACCCCAGCGCTTGGAACAATGATTGGAACAAGTGAGCTTTTGCTTCTTACAATGGCAATGGATGAAAAGTGGTGTAGTTTTATTGCTAATAAAATGGGTGAAGAAGATGCCGCTATGGCTATGGAAGAATTCTTGTTTGGCTTGTCATATGAAGAAATCCAAAAGCTACGAAGCAATATACGAAAAAAGAACCTTAATGCTATTGGACGCGATGAAGCTGCTAAGATATTAGGCCGTCCTGCCACCTATTTTAAAGCAGATACAGATGCCGAAAAAGAACGCTTTGAGCCAAGGGATTTTTATCTTTTATACTCAATAAGAAGAGAAAATGCGCGGGCGAGGCAACGATTAAGCTTGCATGGCCCAAGATATACACTTGAAGATCATTATATGCATTATATATTAGAGTCAGGTGAAGCGCCTGCTGTACAAAAAACCTAAAAAAGGATTCAAAGGTTATGAGTGAAATAGTTCAAAAGAAAACACCCTACCGTTTTGGCGAAAAGCTTAGAATGGTGCGTGAAAAAAAAGGATATACATTAAAAACAGTTGCGACAAGGGCTGGTGTGAGTGAGAGCTTAGTGTCGCAAATTGAGCGAAATAGGGTTTCTCCTGCAATTGATACTCTTTTGTCGCTTGCAGACGTGCTTGATATTAACCCTGAGTTTTTATTTGAGGAGTTTAGGCGAAGTAGGCCAGTAAAAATTGTACGCCATTCAGAGAGGCGAAAGCGAAAAGAAGAGAAGGTTCTTTATGAAGAGCTTGCAAATCCAGTAGAAAAAAATGGAACCTATGCAATGGAATCTTACATGATTACTATCCCTGCAGGAGAGCACACTCATCATGGCTCGTATGGCCACCTTGGTCAAGAAATGGGCTTTGTTTTAGAAGGAAAGGCATTATTAAAATATGAAAATGAAGAATATGAGTTGGAAACAGGAGATAGTATTTCATTTTCTTCCTCTGCGCCACATGTGCTTGCAAATGCCTCTTCTACAGAAACATTAAAAGCTCTATGGGTTGTAAATCCACCACAGAGATTTGTATAGGTCATATTACAGAATAGAATTTAATGTTTCGACATCCATCAATAATGTTCGATTATGAGGTATGATTGAAAGGCCTTCA
Organism: uncultured Treponemataceae bacterium; assembly: GCA_964371295.1. Classification (GTDB taxonomy): domain Bacteria; phylum Spirochaetota; class Spirochaetia; order Treponematales; family Treponemataceae; genus CAYJFX01. The sequence continues at coordinate 1,395 of CAYJLT010000100.1, read as the reverse complement.
TTTAGAATTTTTTTTGCCTCTGTAAAGCTTTGGCGATTAAAATGTTTTGCAAATTCATTATGATAATGTGCACTAATGTTATGTTCTACCGCTTGCAATTGCAGTTTTGCCCTACTATCATTTTGGGTTTCTGAAATTGCATTATTTGCTACGCTTAATGCTTGTATCCAATTTTTTTGTGCCATGAGGGCATTGACTTCTTTTGAATATAAGTACATCAATAAATCAGTATAGTTTTTTTTTGTAATTCTTTTTTCTGTATAAAACTTTTTTACCTCCGACACTGATGTGCTATGATTATGATTTTCAATAAACACACGTATTGTTGCCTCATCTATGATGTTTTGGGAACTTATAACAATATCTGCAGGGATAATGGGACTATTTTTGTGCTCGTTAAAAAACGCTTGCGCTTTTGGAAGATTTTGTTCCAATTGATGGATAGCCCTATAAGCTAAATATGTTGCTACTCCGTTATTAAATAATATTCCAGATATTTCTTCAAAGGTAGCATTATAGCCATAATACTCTGTTGCATTTGTAAAAAATACAATGCCCTCAGAAAAGCGATTTCTTTTGTCTAAGTATGTGGCGTAGTTTGAAAACTCATTTACCATGGCATCAAATGAACCACTGGTTTGTAATAAAGCGTGAATATGTACCGCATGGCGTACTACTGCTTCATAGCGCTCAGTTTTATATAATTCAACAATAGCATTTTGGAGAATAAGGGAAAGCATAGCAAGCTTTCCAATATTTGTCCGATCTCTATAATTTGAGGGTGGAGTGTACACAAATCCCGTTTGCCCAAAGGAGTTTGCAAATTCTTTTTTTTCGCCAGGGTTAAAACCGTAGAGTGATGTTGTCTCTACATCGGTAATTGCGCCATTAATTCTAATAGAACAAAATGCGTGGTCGGCAGTTTTCACACCATGCACTTGTAAGCCAAATCTTTCTGCAAGGGCATAGTACACAATGCTCGATGAAACACAATTATATATTCCTCTATCAAAGAGGGCATTTAAATTTGTTACTGGTTCTTGATACCTTTTAAAAAGGCTTGTGTGCAAATACTGTAATATTAACTCACCCTTGTCAAAATCACTTAAGGTAAGACTTGAAAGCACTCGTTCAAGTTTTGTGGCAAGAAGTTTGTAGTGCTCCATGTAGCGAGGTATGTTGGTTTCGTCAATTTCAGAAAGACTAAAAGCATAGTACATAAACTCCTCATCACTCATGGTTTCACCCTTTTCAAAGGCTTCGATTATGAGTGAATCGGGCTTAAACATAGAAAAGTCACCCGCTGTTATTTCATTGGAAAAAATAAAATTTGTGGAAAATAGGAGTATTAAGAATACAATATTTTTTTTCACGATAGGATTTAAATATACAGAA
>CAYJLT010000099.1:0-5720 GCA_964371295.1 uncultured Treponemataceae bacterium | reverse complement strand
CATGGGTCGCGACAGGGACGTCGCTAGGGCAAAAAAAGAGTATGAGTTTTGAGCTGATCACTTAGCTTCTTTAGAAAACTCAATAGTAATTTTCACCAAGGACTCGTTAACCCCGCTTGTTATACCTCTTAGAGCAGGGAGCTCTAGCGAGTTATGGGGAAAGTTACGTATGCTCTTTACAGCTAATGCTTTCTACCTCTACCATATACACGCACGTTTGTTCAAGCATCTTATCAGGATAGGTCCAGTCTGTTTTACCTGTTTCCTTTTTCATAATTTCATTTAACGCCTTTCTTTTGTCACCAAAATCGTCAATAAAGGCAACCTTTCCTTCTCCCATAACACTTTGATACGTGCATGCATAATCACACGCATTAGGGCCTTCTGTAAGAGAGTAGCCCGTGTCCATTTCAAAACATACTTGTTCATTTTGCTTCATTAAATCTATTTTACGGCCCTCTTTTGCTCCATGAAAGTAAAAAATGCGCTTACCATCTAAGTGCGTGAAGCCAAAGTTTAAAGGCACAATGTAGGCTTTACCATTGTCAACAAAGCCAAGTCGTATACAATGACATTTTTGAATAAAACTATCTATCGTAGTGCTGTCGGTTATTTCTCTATCTTTTCTTCTCATAAGTACTCCTGTTTAATGTATATAATTATAGTGTAACAAAAGGTTTTTCACAAGCATAGTATAATGCATGTATATTATGATTTTGAAGCAAAAATTTAAAAAAATACTCACTCATGCATTGACATTTTTTTTTAATACTGATATTATAATATCGTTCGGCAATGAACACTATGCTACGGGCGAGAGTGGTGAAATTGGCAGACACGCTAGACTTAGGATCTAGTGCCCTAGGCGTAAGGGTTCAAGTCCCTTCTCTCGTATAGTCAGTTAGTGGTAGACCGAGCAAAGAGCGCTTGTTGCGTAAAATTTTGCGGGAATAGCTCAGTGGTAGAGCGCCACCTTGCCAAGGTGGATGTCGCGGGTCCGACTCCCGTTTCCCGCTCAAGGCGATTCAGGACTATTCTTGAATCGCTCTTTTTTTATACCGAGAGTGTTACACTCAATAAAAAGGATTAATTCATGGAAACAACTAAAAAATTTGAAGAACTAGAAAAATCTTCAGTTAAACTTACCGTCACTGTACCAAAAAAAGAAGTAAAAAAGAATTATGAAGAACTCATTGCAAAATATGCAAAATCAATTCAATTACCTGGCTTTAGAAAGGGAAAGGTTCCTATAGCTACACTTGAAAGAAAGTATGGAGAGGCTCTTAAGCAAGATGTTGCCTCAGATATTATAGAAAAGGCAGTTGAAGAGGTGTTTACAGATCTTGATAAAACTGATACAGAACATAGACCTCTTCCATATGGGCGTCCATCAATGGATGAGTTTCCTCAAATGGATTTAGATAAAGATTTAGTGTTTTCAATTAAATATGATGTAATGCCAAAAGTAAGCGTAGAAGGTCTTGATAAAGTGAGCATTAAAGAGCCACAAGTTACAGTGGGAGATGCTGAATTAAAAGAAGAGCTTGAAAATATTAGAGAACGAAACGCAATGGTTGTTGATAAAAAAGATACAGAAAAAGCTGCAAAAGACGACGTTGTTACCATTGATTACTTTGAAGTTGGCGATGATGACAAGGAAATTGAAGGCTCAAAACGTGAAGATTTTGTATTTACTATAGGGACAGAACAAAATATATTTAAACTTGATAACGATATCATCGGAATGAAAAAAGGTGATACAAAAGTTATTACTAAAAAATTTGCTAAAGGTGATGCAGATTCTGAACTTGCAGGTAAAACAAAAAAAATCTCTGTAACCGTTAAAGCATTAAAGGTTCGAGATCTTCCAGATCTTGATGATGAACTTGCACAAGATGTAAACGAAAAATATAAAAATCTTCAAGATTTAAAAGATGATATTAAAAAGAATCTCAATGTTGCACTAGAAAACAGAATGAGAGAAATTAAAGCAAGTGAAATTTTAGACCAACTTGTAGAAAAGAATCCTATTGATTTACCAGTTTCAATGGTTGAGGCGGAGAAGGAATCACGCTGGAGAATGATGGCTCAACAATTTCAAATGTCACCCGAACAACTTGAAAGTATGTTAACAGGCTCAGGCCAAACAAAAGATGCCATGCTTGAAACATGGGTTGGCGATTGTGAAAAAATGTTAAAAAGTCGTTTAATTGTTGAAGAACTCTTAAAAATGCGAAAGATTGATGTTACAGATGCCGAAATTGAAGCAGAATATGAAAAAATTGCTGGAGAAGCAAATATTTCTGTAGAAGAAGTAAAAAAACACTATGCGGATGCCAATAGAAATGAGTATCTTAAAGAAGATATTAAAGAAAAAAAATTGTATACACAGCTTTTTTCTGAAGTAAAAATTGCGAAGGGTGAAAAAAAGACATTTGCTGAGTTGTTTCAAAAACAATAAGTGAAGTCCTGGTTTTGCTCTTTCTAGTACGCGCAGTAATTATATCACTGCGTTAAAAAATTAAATGCGTAGCTTAAAATATTTTATAAGTTACATGGGGATACAACTATGAGTGAAAAAGCAAGCAGCCTTGTACCGTACGTTATCGAGCAAACTGGAAATGGAGAGCGCTCGTATGATATTTTTTCTCGACTTTTAAAAGATAGAATTATCTTTGTAGATGGCGAAATTAATGATATTACAGCAGACCTCATTGTGGCACAAATACTCTTTTTAGAGTCACAAAATCCCGATAAAGATATTAGTATGTATATAAACTCACCAGGTGGCTCTGTTACGGCAGGCCTTGCAATTTATGACACTATGCAATACGTTAAATGTGATACCCAAACTATTTGTATGGGGCAAGCTGCAAGCATGGGTGCTATTTTATTGGCCGGTGGTACAAAAGGCAAGAGATATTCTCTTCCTTCAGCGCGTGTTATGATTCACCAACCTTGGGGCGGTGCTCAAGGTCAAGCATCTGATATTGCAATTCAAGCCAGAGAAATAATGCGGCTTAAAAATTTAACTACAGAGTATTTTGCTCATCATACAGGTAAAAAAATTACCCAAGTAGCCCAAGATATGGAAAGGGATTACTTTATGAGTGCAAAAGAAGCCCTTGAATATGGTATTATTGACCATATTACCGAAAGTAGGAGAAAGTAACTATGTCAAAAAATAAAAATAACTTTGGCGCAAGTTGCTCATTTTGCGGAAAACCTTCTTCATCAACCTTACAGCTTGTTTCAGGTCCAAGTGGAGTGTGCATTTGTAAAAAATGTGTTTCAGTATGTCAAACAATCTTAGAAGAGGATAATGCAAAGTCAAGTCCAATTGAAATTGAAAATGTTCCAACTCCAAAAGAGTTTAAAGATTATCTAGATGAGTATGTGGTAAGTCAAGATTATGCAAAAAAGGCACTCGCCGTTGCAGTATATAATCATTATAAAAGAATGGCAATGCAAAGTGGTATCAGTGATAAAAACAATGATGTACAAATTGAAAAGTCAAACATACTACTAATGGGTCCAACAGGCTGTGGAAAAACATTGCTTGCAAAAACGCTTGCAAAAAAATTAAATGTACCATTTGCCATTGCAGATGCAACAACGCTTACAGAAGCAGGATATGTTGGAGAAGATGTAGAAAATGTTCTTCTAAAGCTTATCAATGCTGCTAATGGCAACATCAAAGAAGCAGAACGGGGGATAGTTTTTATCGATGAGATTGATAAAATATCTCGTAGAAGTGAAAATGTTTCAATAACAAGAGATGTTTCTGGTGAAGGCGTTCAGCAAGCGCTGCTTAAAATAATTGAAGGCACAAAGGCCAGTGTTCCGCCTCAGGGGGGACGAAAACATCCAAACCAAGAGCTAATAGAAATTGACACAACAAATATATTGTTTATCTGTGGAGGAGCCTTTGTTGGCTTGGAAAAAATAATAGATTCGAGAGTGAGTCAGCATGCAATTGGTTTTGGTTCTCACCTCAATACTATGACAGATGAAGAAAAGGCAGAGCTTTTAAACCAAGTCATCCCTGATGACCTAGTAAAATTTGGGCTTATTCCAGAACTCATTGGACGTATGCCAATTGCAGTTGCACTAAATGAGCTTTCTAGAGATGATCTAGTTAAAATTTTAACAGAACCAAAAAATGCAATTACAAAGCAGTACAGTGCATCGTTTGCAATGGATGATGTTAGTTTAACTTTTTCAGATGAAGCAATAGAAACTATTGCAGAAATGTCAATAGAGCAAAAAACGGGTGCACGTGGATTAAGGGCAATCGTTGAAAAAATGCTTTTAGATGTAATGTTTGAAATACCATCAATAAAGGGTAAAAAGTCTCTCGATATTACGGCAGAAATGGTTAGAAACAAGCAATGTTCTGGTAAAACACTCCAAATAGAACAAAGGAGTGCGTAATAAGAAAAGTCGGCAAAATTGCCGACTTTTTTACTTTACCAAGCTTTTCAATAAATCAATCGTTCTTTGTGCCGTTTTTTCCCATGAAAAACGCTTTGTCCATTCTATTCCATCTTTTTTAAGTTTTTCTCGTAAAGACTCATCTGTTACAATTTGTTCAATTGCAGCTGAAAACTCTTCTTTGGTATCTGGGTCAAAATACAGTGCAAAATCGCCTGCAATTTCACCAAGAGATCCTTTTTTTGAACATGCAACAGGAACCCCGCAGGCCATAGCTTCAATTACTGGAAGCCCAACACCCTCATTAATTGATGGAAAAACACAAGCATCAGAAAGAGAATAAAGGTCATAAAAGCTTTCCCGCGGGAAATGACCAGTAATAAGTATGTCTGAAGCATATTCGCATGATTCAAGTTTTTTATATACTTCTTTTGCATATGCTTCTTCATTGCCTGCTAAAACTAAGCGATGTGGCAACCCCGTTTTTTTCTTAAATTCTGAAAAAGCATCAATGAGTTCGATGTGTTTTTTATCACTATTTACTATTCTTGATGCATATGTAATATATGGCCTTTTAATTGCAAATGGTTGTATGTATGCAACATCATCATGTGAATCATTTTCTCCAATCAACTTCATGGTTTTTTTATTTGAAAGAGCATGGTCAACACCATCATAAATAACTTCAATTTTCTCAGGGTTTATCTTAAGCTTAGTTAAGTCTTTTCGAATAAACTGACTTACTGCAATTACCTTGCTTGCACGTTTTAAGTTTCTTTTAAATAGTCCAACTGATATTTTATTAGTAGACTTTTCTAAAAAACTTGATACAATATCATGTACCACCACAACGGTTGGTGTTTTATGACCAATGTGTCCAGCTGGTGAGCCTGAAGGAAAAAGTACCGCATCATATTTTTGTTTAGCAATAAAAGATTTTAGCTTAAATGTATGCCAAATCTTTTCTGCTTTTGTATTATCGTGGATGTCGATTCCAGCGAACGTTACTCGCCCATCTCCTGGGTCAAATGTATAGCGATCTATTTCGTGCCCAAATAATTCATATGTACAGTTTTCATCAAAGGGTAAATTTTTAACAAGTGAAGAAACATAAGATCCTAAACCTGATTTTCCATGATCTAAACCAAATACATCAATGCCAATTTTCATAATCACTATTGTAGCATAGATTTCTATTCTATGCTATACTAAAGTCACTATGAAACGCTTTTCAATACATGAGTTTTTTTTACAAAAGCTTGAACAACGCTCAATTACTGAGCCCA
>CAYJLT010000098.1:0-5762 GCA_964371295.1 uncultured Treponemataceae bacterium | reverse complement strand
AAAAAGGGCGAAACCTTCGAGAAACAATCGATAGAAACGGTGGTATGGCAAACCCAGAAGGTTATAGAAAAGCTCTCAGGCTTGCAAAACAAGCAGAAAAGTTTAAGCGCCCAATTATTACCTTTGTAGACACACAAGGTGCTTTCCCGGGCCTTGGAGCCGAGGAGCGCGGTATTGGTGAAGCCATTGCAGTAAATTTACGTGAATTTAGCCAATTAAAAACCCCTGTGATTTGTATCATTATCGGTGAAGGTGGTTCAGGTGGAGCACTCGGGATTGGTGTAAGCGATAAAATCTACATGCTCGAAAATGCCATTTTTTCGGTAATTTCACCGGAAGGCTGTGCTTCAATTCTCCTTAGAGATTCCTCTAGGGCTCAAGATGCTGCGGCTATGCTTAAAATCACCAGTAAAGACGTAATGGACATGAAAATGCTTCATGGAATTATAGAAGAGCCAGAAGATGGTGCACACACAAACCCACAGCAGGTTGCGGATCGAATCCAAAAGCAAATTATAAAAGACATACGAGAACTTAAAAAGCACAAAGGTGAAGTTTTGGTTCGCTATAGAAACCAAAAGATTCGCTCAATTGGACATTTCACAGAGTAATGTGATAATTGTGAGGCATGAATGCCGAACAAAAGACAGCGAGTTTGCATCGCAACGTCACATTTTACAGAATAATCAATAAAAAAGGGAACCTCTAAGGTTCCTTTTTTTATAGTTTAAAGCTTACTGAAGCTACAAGGGCAGGTTGTTTATCAGTAAAGTCATATATTGGAAGCGCGTAATATGTTAGGCCTGATAAGCCAAGAACATCTTCAAGTTTTTCATAATATATTCTATTAGTCAACAAAATCATATATGTTTTATAATCTATTACATATTTCATCAATTTCTTTTAATATTCTTTCCGACAACTCTTTTTTTAAGCTATTTGTATATCTTTCTTTAAATGTATTTTTAATATTTATAGGGCTAGCCTTTTCACTAAATAGTGTTGCCGGTGTTATTCCCAAAGCTAAGGCTATTTTATCAATTGTTTCAGCAGAAGGAAAGCGTTCCCTTGCTTCCATATCTCCAATATATGCGGTGCTCATTCCTATCTTTTCAGCAAGCTTTTCCTGTGTTAAGCCTGCCTGTTTTCTATAAAATTTCATATTGTTAATAAATATTTTTCGTACTGTCATAGCTATACTATTACATATTTTTATATTTATATTTATATTCTAAAACACATTTTTATGGTAAATATTGACTAATTATGTGTTTAAAGTTATATTATTATATATTTAAACACAGAAAACCAAGCAATATTATAGTTTTTTGTGTTTAAGGTATAGGGAAAGGTAACATACCATTTATGTGCAGTGTAATGTTATTTTGCTACATATAGAGTAATCCCACAAAAAACAAAAGTGCGTGATGCACGAAAAAAGAGAGGATTTTTATGAAAAAAATGCTTATGGTAGTGGTAGTTCTTTGCATGGTAAGTGCAATGTTTGCGGTTGATTTTTCGATTGGTGGCAAAGTTGGTTTAGGTGTTCCTGTATTACGAGGGGCTGATGCAGAAGCATATGTAGATGCAATTCCAACGGATGCGGACAAACAAGATATTGCTTTTACATTTGGTATAGATGCACTACTTGAGTTTACTCCATTTTTTGCTTTAGAAACAGGACTTGGATTTATTGCAACAGGTTCAACCTATACTATAGGAGAAGCCTTAACCGCTTCATATTTCTATCAAAGTGCAGCACGAGGAGAATTATATATTCCAGTATTAGTACGTGTTCAAACAGAATATGATATGGGTTCTATTGGTGGAGTTACATACTTCGCAGCTGGCGCGCAAATAGGAATCAATGTAATAAACGATGATAATGGATATATGTCAATGTCATTCGGAAAAGACTATACTGAAACAAAACTTACAGATGCAAGTCCTATAAACGTTGATATTCCTGTTGCCATTGGGCAAGAGTTCCGCTTTGGCACAAACCACTACGTTGGCTTACGTGCTCAATATAACATAAACCTCACAAGCCCAATTGAACCACCTGCTGGATTAGACCCTGCTGACTGGTTTCATGACAGTGTTATGGGTATGATTACATATCGCTACGCTTTCTAAGCCTTAACAACTTAGCATTAATGCAATGCAAAAGGGGCTGTCTTCCAAGTTGTTAAACTTTTTAGACAGCCCCTTTTTTATAGTTTAAAGCTAACCGAAGCTACAAGTGAAGCCTGGTTATCAGTAAAGTCATATGTTGGGAGTAGTTGATAGCTAACTCCAGACATTCCTAAAGCATTTTTTAAGTCATCGTTGAATGAATTAGTGAACGCAATTGGTCGCACCAATTGAAATATTCTTGAACCAAGAATGATAGCGCCCCCTACTGCATAATAAATAATAAACTCTGAGTAAGCGTCTGTAGCTGAGGTGTATGTTGTATTATCAGGGTCAGAAATCAACTCATACATTGGAATAAGCCCAGCTATTGTAACACCAAGGCCTACTAAATCTGCACTAACACCAATGACACCACCTAAGGTATCTCCTTGAACAAAAGAGCCTATTCCATATCCAAGAAAAAAGTTTAATGCAAGAGAAGCCCAAGGTTCTTCTTCAAATGAATTATAAATACTTAATCGTTCTGCATCTGTTAGATTTACTGACTCCTTTTTTATTAATTCTTCATTGTCAAATAAATCATCTTGTATCAATGACCTAACCCTCGGCGCAACAGACTCTGTTTCTTGTGAAAACACAAATCCCATTGCAAGCAAAAACATCACACACAATACAACCTTTTTCATTGTATACTCCTAAAAAATAATTATGTTTTTATATCACAATTTTATAGTATTGTCTATGTCTATTATAGTATTTCTCATGTGGCAGGGATATGTGTTGCTCTTATTGTTTAATTTAAGTATAATTATCCAAGACAGAAAATAATTAAGAGGTACATATGGCAGACAAAGCAAAGGTTTATTTTACAAATTTCCGCGCTACAGCAGAAGAAAATTTACAACAAAAATTAACGCGCCTTATGAAAAAGGCAGGAATTGAAAGCATAGACTTTAATGGAAAATTTACGGCAATTAAAATTCACTTTGGTGAACCTGGTAATCTTTCTTACCTCCGACCAAACTATGCAAAGACAGTTGTTGATATGGTAAAAACGCTTGGCGGAAAAGCTTTTTTAACTGATAGCAACACTCTTTATGTAGGTAGAAGAAAAAATGCATTAGACCACATAGAATCTGCATACGAAAATGGATTTAGTCCGTTTTCAACAGGCTGTCATGTTATAATTGCTGATGGTTTAAAAGGAACCGATGAAGCTAATATCCCTGTTCCACATGGTGAATTTATAAAAGAGGCAAAAATTGGTCGAGCCATTATGGATGCAGACATTTTTATCTCTTTAACCCACTTTAAAGGCCATGAAGCTACAGGTTTTGGTGGAGCAATAAAAAACATTGGTATGGGCTCTGGAAGCCGGGCTGGAAAATGCGAAATGCACAATTCAGGCAAACCCCTAGTAAATCAAGATTTATGTATAGCATGCAAAAAATGCGCAAAGGCATGCGCCCATGGTGCTATCACCTTTTCTCCAAAAGCCTTTATCGAAGAAAGCAAATGTGTTGGATGTGGACGCTGCATAGGGGTTTGCCCAACAGACGCAATTGCTACTCGCTGGGATGAGGCAAATGATACTTTATGCAAAAAAATGGCTGAATATACATGGGCAGTTCTTAATGATAGACCTCATTTTCATATTTCTCTTGTGGTAGATGTTTCACCCTTCTGCGATTGTCACTCTGAAAATGATGCCCCCATTATTGGCGATGTTGGATTTTTTGCTTCGTTTGACCCAGTGGCACTTGATGCAGCTTGTGCCGATGCTACAAATGCACAACCTCTATTACGTGATACCATTATGGATGACAGAGAGCTTTCAAAGGGAGATCACTTTTGCAATCTGCACCCTACAACAAACTGGGAAATGCAACTTGATCATGCTGAAAAAATTGGACTCGGTTCAAGAAGCTACGAGTTAATACGTATTTAATTTTTTTAGATAAACCCCATTTTCTACTAGAAAATGGGGTTTATACTAGCTTTAAACTTACTTCTCCAGACAAAAGCTCTTCTATGCTCCCATCTTGCAGTTCAATAAGCAAATATCCCTTATCAGTTATAGAAAGTACCTTTGCCTCATATGTTTCGTTTGGCTTTATTACACACACCACTTTATTTATAACAAGTGAATGCTCTCTGTATTCATCAATTATTTCACTATTACTACATTTTAAGATATCTAAAAAATTATTTAGGATGTATGCAACAAGGACATTTCTATCAATGTTTGATTTTATGCTTCCTGCAATATGTTTGATTTCTGTGGGAAACCCTTCCGAAGGCTCTACAACATTCACACCAATACCAATGATATAGGTATCTATTTGTGCCGGTTGAATATTTTTACTATTTGTAAAAACACCTTCTGTTAATATTCCGCATATTTTTTTTTCGTTAAGATATAAATCATTTACCCATTTAATCTTTGCATTAATATTAAACGCTTGTAAGGCTCGTCTCACTGCAACCGCAGCCGCTATGGTAAGTGTTATAGGAGCATTTTCATTTTTTGCATTGGTATGATTTTTGTAAATGAAAGAAAAGTATATTCCTGAGCTTTTGGGAGAATAAAAAGTTCGACCAAGTCTTCCTTTCCCCGCGCTTTGATGCTCTGCGAGCAAAAGAGCCCCAAATAGTGTATTTTGGTTTTTTTTTAAAAGTCTTTTGGCCTCTTCATTTGTTGAGTCTATCGTTTCGTATACAACAATATTTTCACAAATATGCTTTTTTGTTTCTAGTGATAAGTTTGAGAGTATCGCTTCCTTATTTAAAGACTCAAAAATCATGACACAGGTGACCCCAAACGTTGACATGTATCCGCTGCCAAGGTAAAAACCACCCCTGATCCTGGCTTCGAAAGAAGCGGATGAGCTTTAACTACCGCTACGAGGGTTTCAGCGAGGTCTTTTTCTGCAAGCATCACGAGCATTTCTTTTTCGGGAACAATTTGTATTCCAAAAAAATCCATGTCTTGTTCTTTTCCTGTTCCGCGGGCGTTAATAATTGTTCCGCCACGTGCACCAGCTTTTCTGGCTTCTTGCATCACGGCCTCTGCATAGCCCGCATTAACAATTACACATATTACAAGATTTTCTATTTTTTTTTCCATGTCTAAACCCTCCATAGTAATCGTAAACAGAATACCTGTATGTTCTGTTTGATTTTCCATAGCCTTTGTTAAAACCCCACATGCGCACTTTTTTTCATTAAATTCTTGCACAAATGCAATGAGTGTTTTTTTAGTTTGTCCCAAGCCGAGTTTTTGAAGTAAAGCTAACTCTGCCGTACCACGTGCATCAAAACTCATTACTCTCTTTACGCCTGAGGAAGTAATTGCGTCAATGACACTGTCTTCACATTGTTTGGGAACAATAGCAATAGCAATTTTTTTATCACCTGGCAATTTTTCCTCCTAATCTAACAGCTTTTGCAAAAACCACCCAAAATTTGTATAAATTGTCATCATATGCAAAAAACCGCAAAATACTGTAAAAAAAGTGGTTTTTTTCAAAAAAACCATTGACTCTTTTTTATTTATATTGTATATTCTTTTTAACAAGAAAATTATTTAGAAAGGGTCGCATTTCCTCCTCCTTTGGCGACCCTTT
>CAYJLT010000097.1:0-5855 GCA_964371295.1 uncultured Treponemataceae bacterium | reverse complement strand
TTTCTCCTATAAAAAGGCAAGTAAAAAACATCAGTTTTTGAAACTTGGCTTTTTTCATTGCGTTTGCAACGTAAGTGAAAACGCAAATGCAATATTAAGTTTGCAACGCAAACTTCTAAATGAATGAAGAGGTACTACTTTTACCTCGACATTCATTATTTCTCCTATAATCCTGCGAGGATATCCATCCTCCTGTATTATATATATACTATACGCATTTAATCTTAAAATTACCTTAATCCTGTTTTAACAAAAAAAAAGGTGCATGCTTTTAGCACACACCTCTTGCCTATGATAATAATATGGTGGCAGAGCAAAATCTCCTCTGTTTTCGCCCTAACCATTGTTAATTATTAATTATCTAAATTACTTTATAATTCCAGTTATTTACATCCTCAACTAAACCGTATTGGCCGCCTTTTAATAAGCGTTGAATTTGCTCTCCAATAGGCCCTGCTTTTCTATCATTAAAAACCCTCTCAGTGCCATTGTGTGTGATACTTTCAATAGGAGTTATACCTGCTGCAGTTCCTGTGACAAAGCATTCAATCGCATTTTCCATTACTTCATCAATAGAGATAAGTCTTTCTTCTGTTTTTATTCCTTGTTGCTTTGCAAGGGTTAGCACGCTGTCTCTTGTTATGCCTGGTAAAATGGTGTCTCCAAGCTCAGGTGTTACAAGCGTTCCATCGTTTAGAACAAAAAACATGTTACATGACGATCCTTCTTGAATATATTTTTTTTCTTCTGAGTCGAGATATACAACTTCCATGTAGCCTGCATTTTCAGCTTCTTTTTTTGCTAAAATTGATATAACATAGTTTGCAGCACATTTAATCCACCCTGTACCACCTGGGGTAGCACGAATGCGTTTTGTTGTTACCGCTTTGGAGTTTCCTCCCTTAAAGTATGAGGATACTGTGGTGGCACAAATTACAACCATCGGATATTGCGCGATGCCAAGGCCTACGGCTCCTTCAGTGTTCATAAATGGTCTAAAATATACCGCCTTTGCGCTTGCATAATTATCCTCTTCCCACGACTCGTCATATTCAGGAATATAGCCAAGAGCCGCATTGCGTTTAATAAACTCTTCACATGCCTTTAAATACATTTCCTCGGGAAAACGAGGGCACATAAGTCCCTCCATTGAATTTGCAAATCGCTTTGCATTTTTATCTGGGCGAAATATACACACAGAGCCACTCTTTGTTGGAAAGCCCTTCATACCTTCAAAACAGCCAAAGCCGTATTGGCTTGTATAACTTACTGATGGTAATTGTAATTGGTTTCGTTTTTCATATATTTTTTGCTTTTCTTCATCGCTCATTTTTTGAAGTTCAGCATAAGGGACTCTATCGAACTCAATCCATTCTTCATCCCATTTTTTTGTTTCATAATCATACTTTGCGATATAACTTATTGGATACATTTCAAGTGAAAACGCCATTGTTTCCTCCATTTTGTGCTTTTAACCTTGTGGAATTCCACGTTTTAATAATATAACAGTTTCTGAAGTTATTGTAAAGGGTGTTACAATTAGTAAGTAATAATTAGTATTATCTTTTGTAAAAAATAATTTTTACGAAAGATAATAAAAAAAACAAAAAAAATGTGTAAATTTTACAAAAAAACCACATATTTAAACATTAAAACTTGCACATTTGTATGATATTGTATATAATAAACAGTATAACAAAATTAAACATTTGTATAAAAGGAGGTGGGTGTTTGAGTAATGTTGTTATGCATAATAGCAAGGATATTGTAGTAAGCTCTTTGCTTTGTCCTGAGACCGTTCGTATTATGTGGTCCAAAACATATAATGCCGATGGGCTTCCTGATTGGACACATATTTTTCCCTATTATGATGAGAGAGTCGTTTTTCAAGATTGTATCCAACGAATCGAGGGATTTGAAAACTTTAAAGCGCTGTGTAATAGGTTAACAAACAGGTGTACCAGTCTTAGAATGGACCTAAATGATATCATCCAAAATGGAAATGTTATTGCGTTTGATTGGAAAATGACTATGTCTTTTAGAAAATCTCCTGACACACCAATTTTCGGATTTACTAAACTTACCTTAGGTGAGAACGGAAAAATAATTTCTCAGCGCGATTACTATGACTTGTGGGGAGATATTTTTAATGGTATACCAGGTTTTAATAAAATGTATCGCGGCTTTATGAGCCGCTTTTTTGGGTAATGCATGAATACAGTTTTATTTTCTTTTATAAATCTTGTCAAGCAAAGTGGAGTATATATGTGTAATAAGTTTCCCGATGAACTTGCTTTTTTAGTTAATAGAAATAAAGAGCAAAAGATAACAAATAAAAAGTTCACAAAAAAACTGTGTGTAATAACTGGAGCAACATCAGGAGTTGGTTATAGTGCCGTAAAAGAGTTTGTTGCACACGGCGCTAATATAGTCCTCATCGCAAGGAGCCCCACAAAGGCGGCGGCCGTAAAAAGGGGACTTCTTTCATCAAGTAATGTCACTATTGATATTATAATTGCAGACTTCTCAAATCTTGCAGATGTAAAGCGTGCTGCACAAGAAATACTTTCAAAATATAAAAGAATTGATGTTCTTATAAACTGTGCAGGAATTCATTCAACAAAAAAAATCTATACGCGAGAAGGTTTTGAGCTAGTATTTTGTGTGAACCATCTTGCTTCTCTTTTGTTTACAGTTCTACTTGAAGAATGCTTGGTTAACAGTGCCCCCGCACGTATTATTCAAATAAACTCTGAGGGGCATCGTTTTAATGGATTAAAACTTCAAGATCTCAATTGGCATAAAAGAATTTATACAGGGCTTAGAGGTTATGGTGCTTCCAAAACAGCTCAGCTTATGAGTGTTTGGGAGCTGTCAAAAAAGCTTTTTCCACAGGGTGTTACAGTAAATGCCATGCATCCAGGGGAGGTAAAAACTTCGATAGGAAGTAATAATGGGTGGCTTTATAGGTTTTTTTCAAAAAATGTTATAAGTCTTTTTCTCAAAGATCCATCAATTGCGGGAAATGCTATCTACTATCTTGCAGCCGCACCAGAGTTGGAAAAGGTCAGCGGAAAGTATTTCAACCTTACCCATGAAGAAACACCGGCTGAACATGCAACAAACAAAGTTATAGGAAAAATGGTTTATGAGGAATCACTCAAAATGATTTCTCCATTTTTATAGGATATGTGATGCAATCAAAAGCTAGCTATTATTTGCAAATCATACTATGCACTGTAATTCCTAAGGGAAGGTTTTTAAGGAGTAAATTATGGAAAACTATGATGCAATTGTAGTGGGAGGGGGCATTGCTGGGCTCACATCATGTGCGTACCTTTGCCGTGAAGGATATAAGGTATTGCTATGTGAAAAGGAAAAGGAAGTTGGTGGATTAGTAAAGTCATTTACGCGCAATGGATTTACATTTGACTGCGGTATTCGTGCAATAGAAGTTTCCACAGGGGTACAATCTATGTTGACCGACCTTGGAATTAATGTCGAGTTTTTGGAAAATGATGTTACAACTGGAATTGGAGAAAATATGATTGAGGTGTCTAGTGAAGAAAGTATTAATGATTACCAACGCCTTTTAACGTACACATTTCCTGAAGATGCAAAAGATATAGCGGTAATTATTGGTGAAGTAAAAAAAATCATGGAATATATGAATAATATGTACGCAGTTGATAATCCACTTTTTCGCGATTTGAAAAATGACAAAGAATACATAGCGCAGGAATTGTTGCCATGGATGTGGAAATTTTTTAAAAGTCTTAGAAAATGTGAGGAGTTACAAGTTCCTGTCTATGAATTTCTTTTCCAGCACACAAAAAATCCAAAGCTTGTTGATATGATTGGACAACATTTTTTTAAAGATAGTTCTGCATTTTTTGCTCTTAGTTATTTTAATATTCATTGTGATTATAAGTATCCAAAAGGTGGAGTGGGGGCGCTAACACAAAGTATTAAGGCATATATCCTTGATAAGGGAGGAGAGATAAAAACAAGTACTGCAATTATGTCAATAAACCCGGTTACTAGTGTTTTGGTAGATGGGAGTGGTAATGAGTATAATTATAAAACACTGGTGTGGGCTTGCGATGCTAAAGGACTCTATCATTATACTAATACAAACTGTATAAAAAACAAGTACATAAAAACATGTATTGAAAAGAGAGGTGAAGAAATAGAGAGCCTTCGAGGCGGTGACTCAGTGCTAAGTGTGTATGTAACAGCTGATTTACCTCCTGAGTATTTCAGGGACTATTGTAGTGCACATTGCTTTTACACTCCAGTAAAAGAAGGTTTATTAAGTATGGATTGTGATGAACAATGCGCATTAAAGTTAGAAAGTGAAGCCTTAATAAGATGGTGCAAAGAGTATTTCGAAAAAACAACATACGAAATATCGATTCCAGTTTTGAGAGACCCAAGCTTAGCGCCAAAAGGAAAAACGGGCTTAATAATTAGTACTTTGATGAATTATGATGTTGTAAAAAGAATGGATTGTATTGGAATGTATAGTGATTTTAAGGATTTTGCGTCGTATACTATTATTGATGTCTTAGAACGATCTTTATTTCCAGATCTACATGGCGCAATAAGGGAAAGGTTTGTTGCAACACCTTTAACTATTCAGCACATAACTAGTAACACTGATGGTGCAATTACAGGGTGGGCATTTACAAATAATGTGATGCCGTGTATAAATAAAACGATTAGCATTGCTCAGTCTACAAAAACTGCAGTAAAGAATATTTTTCAAGCGGGACAATGGACTTTTAGCCCAGCAGGTTTGCCAACAGCTATTATTACAGGTAAGCTTGCAAGCAATGCGGCGATAAGGGTTGTGAAAAGACTTACAAAAAAAGAAACTGGTAAAACAGCACAAAGTGTTCACTACTGTGATATGCAACTTTTTGAAAAGAAAGTCCTTTTCCGATAATGCGTCAATAATGAAATAAAGGCTAGTAGAGCTCTCTACTAGCCTTTATTAGTAATAAACTTGATACTATTTTATAATTGTCTCTACCGCATACATACTAAAACCAGAGTATCCTGCGCCATACGCTATTGATACAGTTTGTCCAGGTTGAACATTATTCGCAGATGTAGTGTGTACTGAGCCATTATTAAGCGCTATGTTTGTTTCAATTGAGCTTAAAGCTTCATTTGTATAATTTGTTACTGTTCCAAAAAATCCTTCATCTTCATAATCATAGCTTATGACTGTTTGTACACCATTTTCGTTTATAACAAATGCTTCTGTGATGTGTTGTGCATCATTAGCCAATAAGTCACCTTTTTCGAATACTCCATACTTAGGAGCATTGTCAGAATCGATGCTCACTTTCCAACCGCTGTTTAGTAAGTCATTAGCTTGTGCATCGCTTAGGTAAAGCATAACTGGTACAGAAGCATAACCACCGAAAATAGTTGTGTTTTCTTTAATCATTGTGTCGTTAAACTCTAAATTTCCAGGGGTGCCGAGTGTGAGGCTTGCAATGTTTGCACCTTGGGCTGACTCAATGCTTAACACGGCCATTGACACATCAGTTTGTAGTAAGCTTGTAACTGTACCACTAATGGCTCTAGTACCTTGATCATATTCTAGGTCAATTGCGATTCCATCAATAACTCCTGTCCACCTTTCAGTTGAAATTACTGGACTTGTTGAAACTTCACTTGATCCTGAGGCAAATACCATGCCTGTCATGCTTGTTAATGCGAGCATACATACCAATACTGTTTTTCCAATTTTCTTTGTTAATGTCATAATTAACTCCTTGTGTCACATTATATGTAACGATATAATTGAGGCTCTTTACTAACAAAATAAAAACAACGTTTTC
>CAYJLT010000096.1:0-6045 GCA_964371295.1 uncultured Treponemataceae bacterium | reverse complement strand
CATTCTTTTACTACCGTTTCAAAATCAAATTCATAAGCAGGATTTCCACAGTGCCCCATGCAATCAATGTATTTATTTTTTACTACATTGAGCCAAGCATTTGTATGTTCTTCTTTTGTGCCACCTTCTATAACTTCATGGTGAAAGGATGCTATCACAAAGTGTAGTTTTGAAAGGATTACATCTGTTAAATCAATGGTGCCCAAAAAATCCATAATATTGAGTTCTGCACCGTGAAATACTCTTACTCCATCAACTATATCTGGAAGCTTTGTGAGGCATTTAAAATGTAAGCGATGCGCACCATCATCTAAACCTGGTGCATGGTCGGTCATGGCAATAGCATAAAGGCTTTTCTTTTTTGCTTCGTCAACAAGTTCAGCTAGTGTGCTATATGCGTGGTGGCTTACAAGCGTGTGCGTATGCATATCTGCAATAATATTCATATGAGCTCCTGTTAATATAGTATACCAAAAATAACATAAAATAGGAAGTGTAATCATTGTGTTTGCGAACATTACATGATATACTATTTAAGTGAGGATAGTATGAAAAAAACAATACTTGGAAGAACGGGCCTTGAAATTTTCCCAATTGCATATGGTGGTGTAATTTCAATGGATGTAGGGCAAGATAAATCTGATGAATATGTTGCATGGGCAATTGAAAGAGGCGTAAACTATTTCGATATAGCACCTTCATATGGTGATTCGCAAAAAATTATTGGTAACTCAATTATTCCTTATATAAAGAATATTCATATAGCGTGTAAAACATTTGAAAGAGATGCAGAAAATGCAAAGCGAGAGCTTGAGGAATCTCTCGAAATGTTACATATAGACCACTTTGATGTGTATCAAATTCATTCCATTCAGAGTGTTGAAGATGTAGATAATGCTTTTCGAAAGGGCGGCTCTTTTGGAGTTATTTTAAATGCAAAAGAACAGGGAATTGTAAAAAATCTTGGTATTAGCTGTCATAGTGAAGAGGCAGCCCTCAGAGCGTTAGAATTATATGACTTTGACACGGTTTTGTATCCCACAAACTGGGCTCTATATGAATCTAAAGGATTTGGAAAACGCGTGGTAGAGGTTATTCGAAAACGAAATTTAGGCTTTTTAGGAATGAAGTCTATGATAGAAAGATCATGGACCGATGAGGAGCGCTATGCTTCACCCTACCCAAAGTCATGGTGCAAGCCCTTTATCCCAGATAGTGAAGCGCTTCTTCCTGCTATGCGCTATGTAACAAGTATTATAAAGCCACAAGTCCTTGTTACGCCAGGAAACTTTGAGCATTTTAAATTTGCTGTTGAACATGTAGAAGAAGTTTTCGCAACATATTCCAAAACTGATGAGAATGTACTAAAAAAAGAACTCGCCAACATAGGCGAGCAGTTCTTCTTTTAATTGTTACTTTTTGCTACAAAAGTTTTGCGTAGCATTATTTATAAACTAGAGTGTTCGATACTGTATACGCTTCCACAATTATGACAAGTTACAACAAGAGGGTCCTCTGCTGTTTTCTTTATATCAGCTATTTCATCTTTTCCCAATTTTTTTATTGATTGACTGTATCGTTCTTTTGAGCATGGGCAATCAAAGTGAATCTTTCTTGTTAAGGCAACTGAAGGTTTAAACTCACGGAATAATCCGTAAATAATATCTTCTGCTTTTTGGCCTTCTGAAAACCATTGACCCAGTGACGGGCAGGCGAGTAGTGCTCTTTCCATATTGGTTGTTAATTCATCGGATGTGAGCTTTGCCTTTTTACTTATTTTTCCACCTATATCTGGCATGCGTTGTACAAAGAGCCCACCGGCTCCTATAACGCGCCCGTGTTTGTCAAACTGGATACTTGTGTGAAAGGCAGTGTTAATTTGTTCAGATTGTGAAAAGTACCACACAAGGTCTTGCGCAATATTTTTATTTTTTATTTCCACAACACCCACTTGAGGCTCGGAGGGTTTTCCATCTTGAGTGTCTCTAAATCTTGAAACCGATACAGTACCATTACCAAAAAATGGCTCTAAGTCCCATGTTTCTAGGGGTTTATTTATTGGAATTGAGTTTTGTAAAAGATACCCTCTAACATAGCCAGTTGAATCTGCTTCTACTGAAAAACCTTTTGCGTCCCCATCAGTTTCATACTTAAAGGAAAGGTGACCTTTTCCTTTCATGGTATTGATCATAAGGGCTGCACATATTGCCCCTTGGCCTAATACAAGTGTTTCAAGTATACCTAAATTATGTTGAGCACGCAGTTGATTTACAAATCGAGTGCCATGAAAAAGTGCACCTCGAAACATGCCATCTTGTGCAACAAATACATGCATTTCATCATTTTCTAAGGACTCAATATGTTTGAGTAGTTCTTTATCTGAAATTTCTGCTTTTACCATAGTGTAAATATACTATAAAACATAGCTTTGGTCAAACTTTAAAAAAGAAACCAACAATCAATTTCTTGCTGTTGGTTTCTTAGTGTAAAGTACATATTGCTATTCTAGATTATAATCCAACTCCGCGTTTTACTACGTTGTATGCACCATCATATTTTCCAAATTTTGCATTTTTTACGATGTGCTTGCAATAAAGCTCTAGTAAATCTTTTTCGTGTATAAGTGCATTTAGTGTTCTATATAACCCTGATGCAGTGGTAGTTTCTATAGTACCATCGCCACCCTCAGATGCACAAATTGCTCCCCAAGCTTCGTGGCGTCCCACACGTTGAATAAAAAGCTTAGGAACAGGGTAAAATGAAAGTTCACTAGGTTTTGTTATCATTACATCACTTATACGCATCAATAGATTTGTTGCATACACCGCGGCATAAAAGTCATCATGTAAAAATATATGAACGCCTGTGACAGTATCTTTTTCTGAGCTTTTAATAAAATCTTTTGTAGATGCCCAATCGTCATGCATAACCCATTCTACACCGCATGACTTTAACTTTTCGGAAAGCTCCTTCCAACGTCCTTTGTGGTCACCCATATTTACAAAGAATGTAAGCTTTTTATCATCTATTTCATGTTTTGTTATACTAATAATATCTGCGAATTTTTGTACCTGAGCTCCAGCTCCGCCCATTGTGAGTAAAAATCTTCGAGGCTTTTTGTCTTTTATGCGTTTTAATCTCATATCACAGTCACTGTCAATATTATAACGTATTTCATGGTCAATATAGTGTCCTGTTTCAAATATGTCTTCAGAAGGCATACAATGAGTAATAGGATATTTTTTCCCCATATGCAAAAACGTTCTGTATCCCATATACTTTGAAGGAGTTTGTACTGAGTGTACGGTACCTTCTACAACATGAAAGCCTAGTGGGTAATTATCAGGAATTATTGTGATTATATTTTCCAACCCAGCGCCTTTTGCAGCATAGCCAACCCAAGGGTGTGTAGATAAACATGGCATGTCTTTTGGTACTTCGTGGTATAACGGAGAAAAAATCTGAGAAATTGTTTTGTTTCTATACGATGCAGATAAATATTGCCCAGCATCTGATGTTACCTTTTCCCAAACTTTATCATTAAAAAATTTTGATTTTTGAGAAACTCGAGATCCAAAATTATACCAGTATTCAAGTTGATGTATTGTTTTACTTGCAGCTGTGTTTTCAAATGATAACATATCAAACCAGTAGGGTTTGTATCCAAGGTGCTGTGCCGCTGATGCAATAGCAAGCGACATTCTACAGTGACCAAATCCCATTCGCATTGTACCAAGAAGAACAGCTTTTTTCTTATCTATTGCTTTAACTTCTTCTCCAGGCTTTTGCTCTACAATGGACATAAGACCAAAATCGTCAAAACCATTTTTATAGGGAATGGTAGTTAAGAGAGGGTAGTCATCAGCACTATACTTATTTCTTTTAGCATAGTATTTAAACATTCTGTCAGAAGCATTTGCTTTGTTGGGAGGGATTTCATTGCCATAAATTGTCGTTTTTTTCATACGTTACACCTCAATAGGTAAACAACTTTTGCAAACAAAAAGTTACAATAGAGTGTGTAATACTTATTATATAGTATTTACAATTAATTGATAATAATGTAAAATTAATGTAAAGAAAATGTTAAAATTATGTTAAGTATTTTTGCTTACTAAAAATTTTACTTTTTTTTGTGTAAGTACTGTTATAGAGGAGACGTGGTATGTTTCGTATGAAAAAAAAGCAAAATCCTGTGTTAGAAAAAATATTAGCCTATTTTGAGCAAACAGATTTAGCCTGTTCAACATATAAAACGGTTGCTTCAGAGCTTATTCGTCAAAGTAAAGATGTAGATTTTGCAGAAGAAGTTGAAAAAGTTCATGTTGCTGAGCATGCAGCAGATGAATTAAAGCGAGCAGTAATACTTGAATTATATAAAAAAGCCTTACTTCCTGGTTCTCGAGGAGACATTTTAGGTCTTTTGGAAACATTTGACGAATTACCTAATTCTTTTCAATCAGTGTGTAATCATATTTATTTTCAGAAGGTGGTGTTTCCAGAGCAGTTTAGAGAGAGAATAATAGATCTTATTCAGATAAATGTTGATATCTATAAAATGGCAAAACAAGCTGCTCTATGTCTTTTTGAAGAAACAAATATTACTGATAAATGCACAATGATATGTCAAAAAGAGGCTGAATCTGACTCTAGAGAGAAAAGTTTGATTCGCGATATTTTTAATGCAAAAATTGATCTAGCTGAAAAAATGCTCTTAAAAAGCATTATAGACGTTATTGGAAGCACTGCAGACCTTGCCGAGGATGTTGCTGATCGTGTTGAGCGTGCAATAATAAAAAGGAGACTATAATACATGCTTGAACTACTCAAGGGAGGACTCAGTTTATTGAGTGGAGTTTTCATGGGATGGTCTTTAGGGGCTAATGACTCTGCAAATATATTTGGAACTGCAGTATCGTCAAAAATGGTACGCTTTCAAACGGCGCTTTTTTATCTTTGTCTTTTTATTATTATTGGTGCTATGTTACAAGGTGCTGCAGGAATGCATACGCTTAGTGGCTTAGTTGAACAAGATAGAACTACTGCTTTCATTACTGGGTGTTCTGCCGCCCTTACGGTGACCGTTATGACATTGCTAGGTTTACCTGTTTCAACATCTCAAGCTATGGTTGGAGCTATAATTGGTATAGGCATTGTTGTTGGTAAAATTGATACTTCATCGCTTCCAAAGGTAGTTATATGCTGGGTGGGAACTCCCATTGGTGCTGCCATTGTTACATTAGCCCTTTATCCTATTTTTTTAAGAATATTTAGGATGCTAAAACTCAATATTTTTCAGCACGACTCAGTTTTACGTTATGCGCTTATTATTGTTGGATGCTATGGTGCATATTCTCTCGGGGCCAATAATGTTGCTAATGTAACAGGAGTATATATTGACACTGGCGTATTAAATGTGACACAAGCCTTATTGCTAGGAAGCATAAGTATTTGTTTTGGAGCTATCACCTTTAGCAGAAAAGTAATGCTTACCGTTGGAAAAAAACTCGTTAAGCTTGACCCTTTTAGTGCCTTTATTGCAGTATTTGCAATGTCAATTATCTTAAATGTGTATGCCGTAATAGGAGTTCCTGTTTCATCTTCACAAGCTATAATAGGCGCCGTTCTTGGCATTGGGATTATTAAAGGAGTGAAAACTATTAATACAAGGACACTTCTAAATATTGTCATAGGGTGGGTTACTACTCCAGTAATTGCACTTCTTGTTTCAAGCGGCATATATATCGTAGTATTGAATATAATGGGACTTTGACATATATATCACCATGTAGTGGAAGTTAAAAAAGGGGCTGTCGCACAAGCATAATTTGCAGTTCCCCGTCCCCTCGAGCATAGTCGAGAGGTCTCTTTTAAAAAGGGAATTTTTCCGCTTCGGTCGAAAATACGTACTATTACTAGTTATTTGAAAATTAAAGGGCTGTGAACACTTTCGTTCGACAGCCCCTTTTATAAATAAAGAAGATTTTTACTTCATTACCAATACAGAATCATCATAATCGGCTGGAGCTTCGAATCCTAAGAAGT
>CAYJLT010000095.1:0-6077 GCA_964371295.1 uncultured Treponemataceae bacterium | reverse complement strand
ACCGCTTAGGTGGTAACGCTGTTGCTGATATTGTTGTATTTGGTCTTATTGCAGGAAAAAATGCAGCAGAATATGTAAACTAGTAAAAAGTACATATATTTTTTTGTAGTAAAACAGAGGTTGTCTTCTAAAAAGACAACCTCTGTTTTTATTCTTTAACTGACCCCATCATTATTCCACTGATAATGTATCGAGACATAAACGCATAGAAAACTAGAATAGGAATAATTGAAACAGCTATTCCAAGATAAATTCCACCGTACTCGGTTCTATAAATATCCCCACGTAATAATTGTACTAACATAGGTAGGGTATATTTTTTTGTATCTGATAAAAGTACAAACGGTGTCATAAAGTTATTCCACGAAGCAACAAATGAAAAGATCGACTGTGTGGCTAAAGCTGGAGTAATTACAGGTAGTATAATTGTGTGAAAAGTTTTAAACTCCCCTGCACCATCAATTCTCGATGCTTCAATTAAATCTATAGATAGTACAGAAGCAAAATATTGTCGTAAAAATAATACTGTCCCCGCAGAAGCAATGGTAGGTACAATTAACGGAACATAACTATTCAAAAGCTTAAGTCGCGCCATAAATTGATAAAATCCAATAAATGAAAGAGATGCAGGAAGCATAATTACTACAAGTATAAGTCCCCATAAAAACTTTTTGCCTTTAAAATCGTATACATGTAAGCCATATGCCGTCATTGACGAAAAATAGACACAAAAAACGGTTGCACCGATTGCAATTATGGCACTATTTGTAAATCCTTGAAAAATTTGAAAGCCTCTATTGGTTAAGTGCCCCCAATTATCAAGTGTTGCATTACTCGGAACAAGAGATAAGCCTAAGTTTATTTGTTCTGTAGTACGTGTAGCATTAATTAGCATTACATACACAGGAACTACTGCTAATAATGCAAAAAATATCATTAGAATGTATAATAGTGTTCGATACGAACGTAAGTATTGTTTGTATTGCATAATGCTATCGCTCCTTCATAAGTTTATTGATTACCAATGCAAGTATGATAGTTATGATAAACATACCAATTGCAATTGTCGCAGCGTAGGCATAATCATTAGCACCTTGAAACGCCAAATTATATAAATAAACAGCTGTAGTTCTAATTGAATTATCTGGTGCACCCCTCATATCGGTTAATAAAAACGGTATTTCAAAGAGCTGCATTCCACCAATCATAGACGTTATTAATATATACAGCATCATGGGGCGAAGTAATGGTAGTGTTACATAAAGGGTTGTTTGACGACTATTTGCACCATCAATTACTGCCGCTTCATATAAGGTGGGTGAAATACTAGTAATTCCAGCCATAAGCATAATAAGAGTATGACCACACCAAAGCCACCACTGAATAAATGAAACAATTCCACGAGAAGCACTCACACTCCTAAAAAAATTAAATGCCTCTTGAACAATTACTCCATCAGCATTTACTGAAGTTGACCAAATATTTAGTACCCCATTTAAAAATTGATTTACTGGACCATTTGGAAAACCAAAAAGACTTCGATACAAGATTGCAACTGATGCCGCAGTTAGAAGATTAGGCATATAGAATAGCGCTCTAAATAAACCTTTACCTTTTAGATTTAGTCTCACATCTGAAAACCAAATTGCAAATAGTAATGCTATTCCAAGCTGGGGTATAAAATTCATTCCCCAAATGATAAATGTATTACCAACTGCGCCCCAAAAGTATTGATCAGTAAACATCCGCTGAAAATTACCAAAACCAATAAGTGAAAAATCCGATCTAAGACCTTTTAAATCACTAAAAGATAATATAAATGTATAAAGAGTTGGCCATAAATGAAATACAGCATATACCACAATGAATGGTAGCACAAAAAGATAACCATACCTATTTACGTTTTGTTGTATTCCTCTTTGATTTTTCACTAAAAACTCCTTTTTACTTGAATGTTCATACTATTCTGTAAAAATGTCTCATTTTAAGAAAAATCGCGGTACAGTACGCACCGCGATTAGCATCCTATTATGATTCAATACCTAAAGTTGAAGTTACTTGTGATTTAAAATCTTCTAATGCTTCTTCTTTTGTTTTTTCATCATTTTGATAGGCTGTAACTGCTTCGTTAAAAATCATTTCAATTGCTTGGTCTGTACCTTGTGTTAGCTTACCATCTACAGCTGCTGCCATATCAACAAAGGCCGCATAGTGGTTTTGACCGCCTAAAAAAGGCTCAGAAAAGGTATCTTTAATTTTTTCAGTAACAATAGTATTTGATACAACATCACCTGATGCCAATGCATGTGCTTCTAAGTATTCATCATCGGTTGCTAGATAGGTGATAAACTCTTTTGCAAGTTCTTTTTGATTTGTATCTTTCCATGCTGCAATCCATGTACC
Organism: uncultured Treponemataceae bacterium; assembly: GCA_964371295.1. Lineage (GTDB taxonomy): Bacteria > Spirochaetota > Spirochaetia > Treponematales > Treponemataceae > CAYJFX01. Next base: position 3,674 of record CAYJLT010000095.1, on the reverse strand, counting down.
GCCCCATCTGTATGGTGCAGGACCAGGAATCATTGCCCAGTCTCCAGATGTGTCAGGAGCATTTGTTTTTAATACGTAGTGTAGACCCCAGGTTGGGAGAAAGTATGAAAATACTTCAACAGGATTACCTTGTTCATCCTTTAAATCACCCTTCATGCCAGCAAACCATCCTTCACTCCAAGAAGCATGACGTGCTTCATATCCTTCTTCACGAAGAATCCTTGCCATATCCATAAAATCTTCCATTGCAGGATCTATAACTAGTTTACCATCAACAACCCATGGATCTTGTCTTGAACCTTTAAATGGATATAGAATATCCCCAACAGAAGCTGCCAATACACATGCTCCATCTGATTCGGTTTTTAATATTTCTGCAGTTTCTAATGTTTTATCAAAGTTTGCAAAATATTCTTGTACTACTTCTGGATCATCTGTTCCAAGGTATTCTCGTGCAAGACTTCTTCTGTAAAACATTGCACCAGGTGTTACTTGCCATGAAAGACCGTATACTTTTCCATCGTATGTTGCAACATCAACAACATAAGGTACAACTTTGTCTTTTACTTCTTCATATACATCTGTTAAGTCTAGCAATAAGCCAGACTCAATATATTTACGAACAAAGGCATCTTCTAATGCAAATACATCGGGTGTTCCTTGTCCTGAAGCTAGCACTGGGTCAAGTTTGTTTGTAAACTGATCTGTTGGAGTCATTGAAAACTCAAGCTCTACTTCTGGGTGACTCGGAGCATAATACGTTTCAACTAAACCTTGTAATTCATCTGTAAATGACCATACAACCAATTTTTTTTCTGCTGGTACCTCTTCTTGTTGTGAACAAGCAGCAAAAAATACTGTTGTAACAAGTGCAACTAATAACATTTTTTTCATTATCTTCTCCTTAAAAAATTATATCGATTAGGCAATCGATTGCTTTATATTACAGTCATCCATCCTATTTGTCAAGTCCAAATTTAATACATTTTATAGTTTTTTTAAGAAAATGCGAATTTTTGTTAAATTTTTAGCATTTTTTTTTATTTTATTTGACAAAAAAAGAATATTTGTATATAATCACAGCAATCGATTACTTAAATTATAGGAGAAGTAATGTCATTTTCAAAAGATTTTATTTGGGGAGCAGCAACCGCAAGTTTTCAAATCGAAGGTGCTGCATATGAAGACGGAAAGTCTTTATCTATTTGGGATGTATTTTGTAAAACGCCAGGAAAGGTTTTTGACGGGCATACAGGTGACACAGCGTGTGACCATTATCATAGATATCAAGAAGACGTAGATATAATGGCAGACCTAGGTCTTAATGCGTATCGCTTTTCATTTTCATGGCCAAGAATTATACCCAATGGAAATGGACGCGTTAATCAAAAAGGTATTGACTTTTATAATAAGCTCATTGACGCACTTCTTGAAAAAAATATTGCACCCTTTGCAACCCTTTTTCACTGGGACATGCCCTACTCAGTATATCAGCGTGGAGGATTCTTAAATCTTGAATCTATAGATTGGTTTGCTGAATACGCGGGAACTATTGGTAAGCATTTTGGAGACAGAGTTAAAAACTTTTTTACTTTTAACGAACCACAATGTACTACTAGTCTTGGCTATGAGATAGGAATACATGCACCAGGCTTAAAAATGCCTAGACGCGATATAATGCAAATGGCTCATAATATTCTTTTAGCACATGGAAAGGCAGTACAAGCTCTTAGAGCAAACTCTCAAGGAAGTATACAAGTAGGTATGGCGCCTACTTGTGCAGGTCACTATCCTGCAACAAACTCTAAAGAGGATATAGATGCATGTACACAAGCACAGCTCGATATTGTACATGATTACAATAGCACAGAATTTAACGCATTTTGTTTATCATATTGGAATGATGCAATGTATCTAGGTGATTATCCAAAAAAAGCATATGAACTTTTTGCAGAAGATATGCCAGTGATTGGAGCAAATGATTTCAAAATAATAACTGAAACTGTTGACTTTCATGGACACAATATTTATAACGGTCGAATAGTTGAATCAGACGGAAATGGAGGATATAGGTATGTAAAGCGCTTACCAGGCTATGCAAGAACCTCTTTAAACTGGCCAGTAACGCCTGAAAGCTTACTATGGCTTCCAAAACTTATAACTGAGCGGTATAAAAAGCCAATTTTTATTACAGAAAATGGACTTTCAAACACTGATTCGGTAAGCTTAGATGGTAAAGTACACGACCCTCAACGAATTGACTTTTTACACCGATATTTAAAAGACTTGTCTCGAGCTTGTGATGAAGGTGCAAATATTTTAGGCTATTTCCAATGGTCACTTTTAGATAATTTTGAGTGGCATTCAGGTTATAGTGAGAGATTTGGACTTGTACACGTAGACTACCAAACTCAAAAGCGTATTCTTAAAGATAGCGCGCATTGGTATAAAGAAGTAATTAAAACAAACGGTAAGGATTTATGATATAAATGGTGACAATCTACGATATAGCAAAAATAACTGGTTTTTCTGCTCCAACTATTTCTAAAGCATTAAATGGTGCTGGAAGTTTAAGCAAAAAAACACGTGATGCAATTGTAGAAGTTGCAGAAAATATTGGCTATAAACCAAACATGGCTGCACGCTCTCTTATCACAAAAAAGTCAAATCTTATTGGAGTTATTTACTCTGACGCAGGTATGAAATTGGGTTTTAGCCACCCCTTGTTTTCTGGTGTATTAGATTCCTTTAGAACGGAAATGCAAAAATATGGTTACGATCTTTTGTTTTTATCAAATAATTTTGGTGACCAGGAGATGTCTTACCTAGAACACTGTCAATATAGAAATATTGATGGTGTTATTCTTGCAAGTCATGAAAATGCAAAAGAACAAATTGAAGCTCTTCTCAAATCCAGTATTCCCTGTGTCTCTGTAAATGATGTTGTACCTGATGTATGCACCATTATATCATCAAACGAACGATCTGGATTTCAAGCGGCAGAACACTTTATAAAAAATGGACATACAAATATAGGCTTTTTAGGAACAATGTACGACTATGATAGATCGCCAGCATCTCCTGATAGAGAGAAAGGCTTTTGTGATGCATTAAAGACTCATGGTTTAGATTGCCAAAAATATATAGGGTACTGTGATTATTGGCATGAACAATCTGGCTATGACGGAGCAAAAGCTCTGTTGTCAAAGTATCCTGAAATTACGGCTCTTTTTATTGCAAGTGATACACAAGCCTTTGGTGCCATGAAATACTGTAAAGAAGTCGGAATAAAAATACCTGAAGATATTTCAATTATTGGCTTTGATGATGATAGGGTTTCATCATATTGTAACCCACCCCTCACAACCTTTAAACAAGACAAAGATGCAATTGCAAAACATGCAGCGGAAATTCTCTTAAAAAAAATTCAAGGTGAAACAGTTCCTGAGCTTATACAGATTCCAGCTGAATTAATAATAAGGGAATCGGTAAAAGAATTATGTTAATTTTTAAGCCAACCCTGTTCTAAACCATTTTCAATTTGTTCTAATACCCATGGCCAAATTGCAGGCGTTCCAATTTTTACTGGCTCCATCCTATCAAAAACTTGGGTTTTCGTTGCACTGCCCTTTATCCACGTATGACCACCTGTCTTTGTATTATGCATAAAGGGT
>CAYJLT010000094.1:1458-6081 GCA_964371295.1 uncultured Treponemataceae bacterium | reverse complement strand
TTTTGAGGACAAGATTGTAAAGCAGGCGATTTAGTCCGATTCGCAGCTGACTTTCTCCCTTGTCTGATTAATTGATTAATTGTAGGCATGTGCCATTCTCCTATTTTTTAACCGGCCAGCACTCCGGTCGAAATTTCCATTGGGTAGACAGTATAACAAATTTTTCATCATACTGTCAATATCTTATAAATGATGTCAACCCAAGAAAGATCCTTCGACTTCGCTCAGGATGACACTGTTTAACATAAATTTCTGCTCCCTTTTTATTCACAAGAAGCATTCATCTATGCCCTAACAATTATACATTATTAATTGTTAATTATTAATTATCTAATCATCATCGCTCTCATTTTCAAACATTACTTCTTCCATTTGAGCTTCCATTTCCTTTTCTATCTTGCGTCTTTCAAGAATTTCTTCCATTTGAATATCAAGATCCGCTGCGTTTTCATCAAACAATTTAACATTTTTATAGTTCTTAATACCTGTACCAGCAGGGATAAGATGTCCTATAGCAACGTTTTCTTTTAGCCCTCTAAGATTATCAACAGCCCCTGCAATTGCAGCATTTGTTAAAACTTTGGTTGTTTCTTGGAATGAAGCAGCTGAAATAAAGGAATCAATATTTAATGCAGCCTTTGTAATTCCCTGGAACATAGGTCGAGCTATAGCTGGCTGTCCACCTTCTGCCATAACCTTACCATTTTCTTCATGGAACTTATATTTATCAACTTGTTGCCCAAAGATAAATCGTGTATCTCCTACAGCAACAACTTCAACCTTTCGGAGCATTTGGCGTACGATAATACCAATGTGTTTGTCATTAATACTTACACCCTGCATTCGATACACTTGCTGTATTTCATCCATTAAGTATGTTTGTAAAGCATGCTCACCCATAATTGCTAAAATGTCATGTGGACTCACAGATCCATCGCACAAGCTTTCACCTGCTTCTACTGTATCTCCATCTCGTACTAAAAGACGTTTTGTCATAGGAACGAGGTGGTCAAAGGTTTTACCGTATTGATCTACAACAGTAATTACACGCTTAGCCTTTGTAATACCCTTAAATTGTACAACACCCGTGATTTGAGCAAGTACCGTAGGTGTTTTTGGCTTTCTAGCTTCAAAAAGGTCAGAAACTCTAGGAAGACCACCAGTAATATCACTTGTTTTTGCAGACTCTTTAAGTGTTTTAGCTATATGTGTACCAGCTTTAATGCTTTGCTTATCTTCTACAAGAAGAACAGCACCACTTGGTAAATAATAACTTCCTAGTTCATTACCAGCTTCATCAGTGATAAGAACCCTTGGTTGTTTTGTGTCAAGATGCATATCTGTAATTCGTTTTTCAACGTTTCCAGTTTCTTCATCAACAACTTCTGCCAAAGTAGAATCTAGAATAATATCTTCATAGTGTACGTAACCAGTGTGTTCTGCAATGATTGGGTCAGAGAAAGCATCAAAGCGACCAATAGTTTTATTCGCTTCAACGTATTCACCTTCTTTTACTTTTACCGTTGAACCATTTTTAATTTCAATTTTTACATTATTCCCAGCTAAATACATTTGCTTTTTGTTAAGAATAATTCTTCCAGGATCTGATGCTAGTGTTTTTTCACCCTTTACATCAAACAATGGTGTACCAGCAATTACTTTATCACCATCTGAAACAAGCGCTTTTGCTCCTTCAAGTGAATAGTCACCATAAATACGAGTAACTTCCATGTGCCCCTTACGAGTAAAGAGCCATGTGCCATCATCCATAACAACATGGGAACCTGTAATACTTTGTACAATTATTGGGAATGTTAACCCAATTCTGTTTTCTTCACTAATTTTAGAAGCGGTACCACCAACGTGGAATGTACGCATGGTTAGCTGTGTACCCGGTTGACCAATTGATTGAGCCGCAATAATACCTACAGCTTCACCAATTTCTATTTTCTTATTATGCGCAAGGTTTCTACCGTAACACTTGCAACACACACCATGTCTTGCTTCACAGGTTAACACAGTTCTAAGTTTTACTTTTTCTACACCAGCTACATCAATTTCTTTTGCTATCTCATCAGTGATATATTCATTTACACCAATAATCATTTCACCAGTAATAGGATGAACAATATTTTCAAGGGTAAATCTTCCTACTATTCTGTCTTTTAGTGCTTCAACAATTTCATCGCCATCTTTAATTGTTTCATAATCAATACCGTTAATAGTACCACAATCTTCTTCGTTGATAACAACATCTTGAGCTATATCAACGAGACGTCGAGTCAAATAACCAGCATCTGCCGTTTTTAGAGCAGTATCTGAAAGACCTTTACGAGCACCATTTGTTGAAATGTAAAACTCAATAACTGACAGTCCTTCTTTAAAGTTTGCTCGAATTGGAAGTTCAATAATCTCACCATTAGGTTTAGACATTAGACCACGCATACCTGCGAGCTGTCTAATTTGGTTTCTACTACCACGAGCACCAGAAGAGGCCATCATATAAATTGTATTAAAGCCTTCTTTATCATTTTCAAGCTTTTTCATCATAACATTTGTAAGGTCTTCATTTGTTTTTGTCCAAACCTCAACAACTCTGTTATAGCGTTCGTCTTGAGTAATTCTACCTTGTCGATACTGCTTTGTAATAGCTTCTACTTCTGTATTGGCTTTTTCCATCATCTCTGGTTTTTCTTCTGGAACAAGGATATCATCCATAGAAATGGTTGCACCAAAGAATGTTGCATATCTGTAGCCTACAGATTTAATTGCATCAAGCATTTGTACTGTTAGCCACGGACCTTGCTTTTTATAAACTTTTTCAATAAGTTTTTTTAACTCTTTATCACCTAAAAGTTGATTTTCATATTCAACATCTTTTGGCATTTCATCATTGAACACAATTCTACCTGCAGTAGTAGTAACAACCTTCCCATTATAGGGAGCTTTCATTATTGGTACTTGTATTTCAGATTGCCAATCAATGCTTTTAGTTTCCGCTGCTAAAAGGGCTTCAGTTTCACTGCTAAACCTCTTTCCTGTCCCCTTGCCTGAGGGTTTAATTTTTGTTAAGTAATAAATACCTAAAACCATATCCTGAGAGGGATACACAATTGTTTTACCATTTGCAGGGTCAAGAAGATTTCTTGCTGACAACATGAGAGTCCAGCATTCCATTTGTGCTGCTTGAGTTAGTGGAACATGCACCGCCATTTGGTCACCGTCAAAGTCTGCGTTAAAAGCATGACATACGAGTGGATGAAGACGAATAGCTTTTCCTTCTACCAAGACAGGTTCAAAAGCTTGTATACCCAATCTATGAAGAGTTGGCGCACGGTTTAACATAACAGGATGCTCACGTACAACCTCATCAAGAATTGCAAATACCTCTGGAGATTCTGATTCCACAAGCATTTTTGCTTTTTTAATATTATATACTACGTCTTTATCAACGAGTTTTTTCATTATAAATGGCTTAAACAATTCGAGAGCCATTTTTGTTGGAAGTCCACATTGCCAAAGTTTTAGTTCTGGACCAACGCAAATTACTGAGCGACCTGAATAGTCAACGCGTTTTCCCAAAAGGTTTTGCCTGAATCGCCCTTGCTTCCCTTTAAGCATGTCTGAAATTGACTTTAATGGTCTATTTGATGCACCTTTAACAACTCTTTTTCGTTTTGAGTTATCAAATAATGAATCTACAGCTTCTTGAAGCATGCGCTTTTCATTTCTGATAATAATATCAGGAGCATTTAAGTCCATTAAACGTTGGAGGCGGTTATTTCTATTAATTACACGTCGATATAAATCATTTAAGTCTGATGTAGCAAACCGCCCACCATCTAATTGAACCATCGGTCGTAGCTCAGGTGGAATTACTGGTATTGCATCCAATATCATCCAAGAACATTTATTTGTTGATGCTCTAAAGTTTTCAACTATTTCAATTCTTTTTAATAGCCGACGGTCACTTTTTGCACCCTTTTCAATCATCTTAGTACGTAACTCAGATGCTAAGTCATCGAGGTTTAGGTTTTCAAGAAGTGTCTTTATAGCTTCAGCACCCATCCCCGCAGTAAATGCACCACCATAGCGCTCTTGCTTTTCTAAGTACTCATCTTCAGTGAGCAATTGCATTTGCTTAAGATCTGTGTCTCCAGCATCAATTACAATGTATTTTTCATAGTACAAAATAGAACGAAGCGCACTTACTTGTAAGTCAAGTAATAGACCCATTCTACTCGGAACTGATCGGTAATACCAAATATGAGAAACAGGTGCGGCAAGTTCAATGTGCCCCATGCGTTCGCGACGAACTTTAAAGTGTGTTACTTCAACGCCACAGCGGTCACAAATGAAACCTTTGTAGCGAATAGATTTAAACTTCCCACAATAACATTCCCACTCTTTTGTGGTCCCAAAAATACGTTCACAAAACAAACCATCTTTTTCTGGCCTAAGTGTGCGGTAATTTATTGTTTCTGGTTTTTTTACTTCACCATATGACCAAGCTCGAATAGCCTCTGGTGAAGCTAGTTTTATCATCAGACTATCAAAATCTTGAATATCTCGCATGTATACTCCTTAAAAAAACGTATGAGGAAACATCAGTTTCCGATTACG
>CAYJLT010000094.1:0-1358 GCA_964371295.1 uncultured Treponemataceae bacterium | reverse complement strand
TACAATATTCAGTTTGCATTACAAACTTGCTAAGCAAACTGCCAAATAATGAGTATTGTGCTATTTGCACGATACTCATTATTAATTCTCCTTATGCAACATTGGTATACAAAAAAACTATTTCTTTAGCACACCGTCATATATCAGGTAACCTCTTAGAAGTTAGACCCTGATTTTGCAATTAATTCTTCATCACGCTCTGTAAGAGGTATTTGATTTCCCTTAGCATCATATATGCTAAAGTCAAGTGCAAGCCCCCTAAGTTCTTGTACAAGAACATTAAATGATTCAGGAACACCTGCTGGCGTAGATGGCTCGCCTTTGACAATTGATTCGTAAATCTTAGAACGACCATTCATATCATCAGACTTAATTGTTAATAGCTCTTGTAAGGTGTTTGCAGCCCCATAAGCTTCAAGGGCCCAAACTTCCATTTCACCAAGACGTTGTCCACCAAATTGAGCTTTACCGCCAAGTGGTTGTTGTGTAACAAGTGAATAAGGTCCAGTCGAACGAGCATGCATTTTATCATCAACCAAGTGATGGAGTTTTAAGTAATAAATTACACCAACAAATACATCATTTTGGAATGGCTCCCCAGTTCGCCCATCTCGCAATATAGCCTTTGAGTTTGTTCTAAACCCAGCTTCAACGAGCTTATTTTCTATTTGTTCGTTTGAAGGAGACTGGAATACAGGAGATTCATACCATTCATCGAGGTAAAGACCTGCTAAACCGAGCTCGGACTCCATAATTTGTCCAATATTCATACGAGAAGGTACACCAAGAGGATTAAGACAAATATCTAGTGAAGTACCATCTTCTAAGTATGGCATGTCTTCCACAGGAAGAATTCTAGCTACGATACCCTTGTTACCGTGACGCCCTGCCATTTTATCACCTTCTCTAAGCTTTCGTTTAGTAGCAATAAGAACTTTTACAACTTCATCAACGCCAGGATTTAAATCATCCCCTTCAGAGCGTCGCAAACGTTGAACATCAATTACAGTCCCTTCTGTTCCATGAGGAATTCTCAAAGAGGTATCACGTACTTCTTTCGCTTTTTCACCGAAAATTGAATTAAGAAGTTTAAACTCTGGAGTTGTTTCAGTTTCACTTTTTGGTGTAACCTTACCAACTAATATGTCACCTGAGCGAACCTTTGCACCAATTCTAATTACACCTTCAATATCAAGATTATCTAGTGTTTTTTCTGCAGTATTAGGAATATCGCGAGTAATTTTTTCAGGCCCAAGCTTTGTTTCGCGAATTTCCGTAATAAATTCTTTAATGTGTATAGAAGTAAACATATCTTCTTTTACTACACGTTGTGAAATGAGAATAGCATCTTCATAGTT
>CAYJLT010000093.1:0-6228 GCA_964371295.1 uncultured Treponemataceae bacterium | reverse complement strand
GCAACAAGCTCAGACCCTGCAGAATATAGCGTGAGCTTTGGTTTTGCGCTCGCAGGATCTTCAGCAACTGTTTCAGAGCTTACCCTTGAGTATGTATATTACGGGCAAAGTGCACCCGAAGGCGATGAGCTTAAAGCACTTTTAGCAACGGTACCTGCAACCTTTTCAGGCACTATGACAACCAATACACAAGTGGCCAAGCACTCAATTCAAGGCTACACTGAGCCAAGGGATTTTTTATGGGAATTTCCTTCAAGATACTTTGTAGAAAAATTTGTCTATATTGCAATTGCAGATGCAGGCTCAAATAATTTTGGCTCACCTGTATTACTTGAAACAGCTGCAACAAGCGGTTCTACAAACTCAAGCTCTGCTGTAGTTGATGTAAATACTGTTTCGGGTACAAATAATATAACAATTGATATATTAAGTACAAGTGCAGCTGCTTCAGCGCATTTACGAGGTGTAAAATACAAAATATGGGTTATATCGGTTGCCGATGACATCGCTACTGCACGCCCCGAATCAGAACACGTGGAGGAATACGATGAATAAAAAAATAATACTAGCACTTTTATGTGCCTTTATAGTAGTAGGCTCTGTAGCACAAACTCCCAATGCGCAAAACGTAGAGTTTCACGGCTTGGGCGTGTATTCAACACCAATGGTAGAATCTACTGCAGGCACTATGAAAAGCGATGCAGATTTAATTACTACAGCCGATATTTTTGATATTGACCAAACATTCTTTTCTGCAGGCATAAAAAAAGGTGTAGTAAATGGTGCATGGGCAATGCCAGTTGACTCACTCGATATGACCTTTGGTGTAGCAGGTGAATATACCATGGACGGAACACGCGTAGACACGAGCACCGAAGGTGGTACGGTTAATACAAAAGATCTTCCTCTTGGCACTGTGTTTACAAAAAAAGAAACAACTGAAGAATCAAATTTTGCTGTAAAAGCAGTTGTAAGATGGACAGACCTTTCTTTTTCATATGCAATAAAAAGAAGTGGTACTAATAGCGATACTCTAGAAAAAGGGGTTGTAGTAGATTCAAGCGAAGACATAATAAGCCACGAAGTTAACACGACTGGCTCTTATTGGCAACATGAATTGGGTTATGGGCATAATTTAACAAATTTTTTACAACTCAATGTGCCACTTGGGCTTGTGTTTAAAAATTCAAAAACAGAAACATTTACAATGGATGCCCTTTTAGCTCCCAACGTAACTACAAACACCCATATAAAAGATTTTACCTCTCGAGGTGAAGATGCAATTACAGTATATACAAATCCAGCTGTAGAGTTTTCAACGAGAAGCGGGCCTCTAGCATTTCTTTCTGATGTAATGAAACCTTTAGAAAAATTTGATACAGGTCTTATGGTTTCTGTAGATGTGTATAGTCCAGAAGATGAAAAAATTACTGTAGTAAGAAAAAAAGGGACAGATATAACAGGAAGTGATGAAGCAGAAACAGTAGACGAAACACTATTTAGTGAAAGAGCAGATTTTTCTTTAGGTATCTTTCTTAAGCCTCGCTTTGAATGGCAAACATGGGAAAATAAAATTGATTTTATAGTTGAACCGAGGGTGCAATTTGCATACCAACGAAAAGTTGCAGGAATTAGCACAACTTCTACAACTATTACAACAGTAGATGGTAAGGTTAGTTCAACCTCTGTTGTAGATAAAAGCACGGTAAAAAACAATTATATAAACCCGCAAATGGGAGCAAATGTTGGCATTTCTATTACTCCAAAAGACTTTTTTGAGCTTCGTGCAGGCTTAGCCTATACATTTGATTGGAAAACAAACCCTCATACAGTAGTAACAGCAAATGGTGCTGAACTTCCTGGATACGATTATGATTCAGATTCTACCTTTGGTGCAATGATTGGTTGTGGGTTTATGTTTGGAGAAAATGTAGCATTGGATTTAAACATGGACTTTAGTTCGGATAGTGATGTTTTTGATCTTGATAATTTCACAACAATTCAATTGACATACAGATTCTAATTTTTAAAACTTTCCTCATTTTTTTGGGCTTGCACGTTGTGCAAGTCCATTTTTGTAACTGCGTTAGGGATTGGAGGGGCCGCGAAGCGGTTCGAGCTTTGAGCCACATGGACTCCATTCAAAGCTCGAATGGAGCGCTAGCGAAACCCCAAAAAGCCCGGGCCGAACGCACGCGTTCGGTAACGCCCTAAAAATTACGCATCAAAGTTTTCTATTTGTTCACTTAATAATGGCACTAACTGCTTTTTACGAGAAACAATATCGTTTACAATATACACAGAATCTTCTGCAAGAGGAAAGTTAATGTGATGCATAAAGGGTTTTTCTCCTGCAACAAGTAAAATACTGGTAAGCTGAGTAATGTCTGTAACCATGATTGCGCAAAATAGTAGTTTTTGGCTACGTCGTTCAATTTCAAGCTCTGATAAAAACTCCTCTTTACGCTTGAGTATTTCGTCCATATTGTCAACTTCTATTTGGCTTACTGTAAACTTATATGTGCGCTCAGTATACTCTTTCATGTCTTGATGAATTACTTCATTTGCAGTTCTTCCTCCAATTCTACTAGCTGCCATTACAATATCTTGTCCTAGTTCCTGTATGTCGAGGTTGGTTATATTAGAAAGGTATTCTGCCATTTCCCTATCAATATCTGTTGTTGTTGAAGACTGTAAAATAAGTGTGTCTGATAAAATGGCACTTAGTAAAATGCAAGCTATTTCTTTCGGAATGGAAATCTTGTTTTCTCTGTAAAGGCTTGCAACTAAGGTAGCCGTCGCTCCTACAACCTTGTTTATAAACGTTATTGGATACTTTGTAGAAAGGTTACCAAGTCTGTGATGGTCAATTATTTCTTGAATAATGTAGTTTTCTATTCCCTCTACCGCTTGTGAAACCTCGTTATGGTCTACTAAAATCACTTCTATATTTGCTTCTTGTAAAAGGTCACTTTCAGAAATGGTCCCAATGACACACCCATCATCATCAATTACAGGAAGACACCTACTAGGGGACTCTCTGAGGAGAGGCTGTACCTTTCGAACAGTGTCCATAACTTTTACAGGTTTTAAATCTTTGTCTGCCATAACAGAAACGGCGGTAGAATACACACTAAGCATTGCAGTTGCCGATGTATCATAGGGACTAACCAACACAGACACACCTTTTTTTTCTGCCTTTTCTCGTAAGTCTTTATTTAGAACAAAGCCAGATGTAATAACAAGGGCTTTTATGCCTGTATCAATGCAATATTCTTGTACATCTACCCTGTCACCTGTTATTACTACCACGTTTTCACTTTTTCGCTCATCAAGCAGTGTTTTAAATGTTGAAAACTCTGCTGCTCCTACCAAGATGGTGCATTTAAAAAGATCATCTTCATTTTTTAATATGAGTGGCTGGGCATTTAAAGTTTCATGAATGAGCTTTATGCTTGTTGTTACCGCAGCCTCTTTTTCTGGGTTTAGTAGCTTTAACACATTTTGTGCAAATGCGTTGTAGTGCAAAAGAGACTGATATTTTCCCTCTTTATCAACTATAGGCAGTACCTTTGACTGACTTGCCTCCATTTTTGCAACTGCTGCCCAAAGAGAAGTTCCCTCATCTACGGTATCACACTCACGCTGCATGTAGTATTGCACCTTTGGTAATAAATCTGGAATGTATTCAGGGTTTGGCACTTTAAATCTATTAAAAATATACTCTGTTTGGGGCGACATTTTACCGGCACGCGCTGCCTTGCATCCTGCAAGCCCTAATTCTTGTTTTAAGTGTGCATATGCTGCTGCTGATACTACTGAATCTGTATCAGGGTTTCTATGTCCTATGACATATACTGTTTTTTTCATTTTTACCTCTTATATAATCAATTATATTGTACACTGCATTGAACTTTTTTGCAATATAAAGTATTCTTATCACATGAAAATTGCATTAAAACCTCTTGATTATGGTGCAATTGCCTGTATGTTATTATATTCGGCAAGTGCAACGGTTACGCCCATATGTTTGTTAGCAATGGCAGAAGAGCTTAATTTTTCTCTTTCTGCAGGTGGCGGCATTGAAGGGGTGCGTTCCTTGCTTATTTTTGTTGCACTTTTTTTTGGTGGCTTTATGGCTGCAAAAGTAGGAAAAGTGCGATCTTTAACGGCTGGGCTTTTTGGTTTGAGCCTTGGTTATATTGTGTATGCCTTTGCTCCCTCTTACACAGCAATTCTTGGAGCAACGGTAATTTTAGGCCTTTCCTCGGGAATTATTGAAGGCTTAATTAATCCCCTTGTTGCAGATATACATCCTGGAGACTCAGGGCGCTATTTAAACATAACAAATGCTTTTTGGTCTGTGGGTGTGCTTTCTACCGTAATTTTAGCAGGAGACCTTCTTACCCGTGGCGTTTCGTGGCGTTACATAATTGGCTTTTTAGCACTTGCTTCTTTTGTGGTAGGTATTGCAATGTGGGTTTTAAGGCGTCAAGATGGAGCGCACGGCGGTCTTAGCATTAAGGGTGTTTTAAAACAATATGCTGATTGTATCAAGGTAAAACGGTTTTGGGTATTTTGTGCAATGATGGTGTTTGCAGGAGGGGCGGAAGGTGCTTTTACCTTTTGGAGTGCAAGTTATATACAAGTAAATTTTGCAGCAAATCCTCGTATGGGTGGTTTGGGAACGGCCTTTTTTGCAGCAGGCATGATGACAGTACGATTACTTGGTGGGATGTTGGTAGGGCAAAAGTATCTTCGCCGTTTTATTTTAACATCTGCACTTTTTGGCTGTCTTGTATCTTTTTTTATTCCCTTTGTTCAAAGTGTGCCAGTATTTTTTGTGACGCTCTTTTTTGCAGGTACGAGTATCGCCTGTTTTTGGCCATCGATTCAGTCTTATGCAGTTGATAGAATACCGCACATAGATGCAACAGCAGCTTTTATTTTAATGTCGTGTGCTGGAGTTCCTGGTTTTGGGCTTACTTCTTTTATCATGGGCTTTATTGGAGATGCCGTGGGATTAGGACAAAGCTTTTTTATTGTGCCTGCAGTACTGGCTGTGCTTGTCTTACTGGTGCTTTTTGAAAGAAGTGTAAAACCAAAAGGACTTGCATAAAGTATGGAAAATAGAGAGTGGTTTGAAAAAGATGATTTTTGGTTAAACTTTGGCCCTATAATGTTTGATGAGCAGCGCTGGGCCGAAGCGAGTACTGTTGCATCTCAAATAAAAACCTTGGCAGGACTACAACAAGGGGATTCTATTCTTGATGCTGGATGTGGGCCAGGGAGAATTAGCATTGATTTTGCGCTCTTGGACTTGGATGTAACTGGCGTTGACCTTATAAAACCTTTTTTAGAGACAGCAAAAGAAAGCGCACGTGATGAAGGTGTTTCCATTAATCTTATACAAGCAGATTTGCGCGAGTTTCAAAGTGTAAATAAATATGATTGTGCAGTAAACTTGTACACATCCTTTGGGTATTGCGATAGCAAAAGAGATGATGAGCTTATTTTAAGGCGTATTGCAGATACTGTAAAAGAAGGTGGAAGCTTTATTATGGAATGTCTTTCGCGTGAAATTGCCGTACGTGATTTTACCGAAGGGGAATGGTTTGAGCGTGCAGGAAAAACGGTTTTAACGAAGTTTAGCCTTGATGGAGCTTGGGAAGGTCTTCGTTCAAATTGGACATTGATAGATGACAAAACTGGTGAAAAGCTTACACACGAGTTTGTGCAGCGCCTCTATCCAGCTTCAGAGCTTAGAGATATGTTGCTTGAGTGCGGGTATAAAAGTGTTGAAGTATATGGCGACTTTACAAAGACACCATATGATCATAATGCTCGAACCATGGTTCTTTATTGCACAAAATAACCCTATGTGATAGCAAGGTTTTCAAATGGTTCTGGCTTTGCAAAGTGATAGCCTTGAGAATATTGCACTTTGTTTTCTTCAAGAATCTTTTGGATGTCAGCATTTTCAACAAATTCTGCAGTAATGTAAGCGTCTATGAGACGAGCCATGTAACAAATCGCATCTACTATTAGCCTACTATCTTTTGATGTTGCAAGGTTTTTTATAATGTCACCATCTATTTTTATTATATCTGGGCGAAGGGACATAATTGATGTGTACGTTGCAAAACCTACTCCAAAGTCATCTATCGCAATTTTACAGCCTATATCACGTGCTGCTGCTAAAAAAAGTTCTAGCTCTTTTTCATCATT
>CAYJLT010000092.1:0-6568 GCA_964371295.1 uncultured Treponemataceae bacterium | reverse complement strand
CGTACAACAGCAAATCAAACAAGGCAGAAGAGTTTATAAACCATGACGAGGTTTTACAGCGAATTGACTGGGCTCGAGAGCATAAAGATAAGGCTTGGTACATTGAGGAGCTGTTAAAAAAAGCAACCAAACGAAATGGATTAAAAGCTCAAGAAGCTTTAACACTCCTTTTATGCGATAATGAAGAGTTAGAAAAAAAGATATTTGACCTTGCAAAAGAAATTAAACACGACATCTACGGAAACAGAATTGTAATGTTTGCTCCCTTGTATCTTTCAAACTATTGTATAAATGGCTGTACATACTGCCCGTATCACGCAAAAAATAAAACTATAGCACGAAAAAAACTGAGCCAAGAAGAAATTGCAAAAGAGGTAATGGCTCTTCAAGACATGGGGCACAAAAGACTTGCTCTTGAAACAGGTGAAGATCCAAAAAACTGCAGTATCGATTATGTGGTAGAAAGTATTAAAACAATTTATGGCCTCAAACATAAAAATGGCGAAATTAGGCGGGTAAACGTAAACATCGCTGCAACAACCGTTGAAGACTATAAAAAACTAAAAGATGCAGAAATAGGAACCTACATCTTATTTGAAGAAACATATCATAGGCCAACCTATGAGAGTCTTCACCCAACGGGACCTAAAAGTGATTGGGCATACCACACAGAGGCAATGGATAGGGCTATGACCGCAGGTATCGATGATGTCGGCATTGGGGTTCTTTTTGGTCTCTACGATTATGCCTACGACTTTGCAGCTCTTTTAATGCATGCAGAACATTTGGAAGACACCTTTGGCTGTGGACCTCATACCATAAGTGTTCCAAGAATCCGCCCAGCTGATGACGTCAATGTAGAAGATTTTCCGAATGCAATTACAGATGCTCTTTTTCGAAAAATTGTTGCAGTGCTTCGAATCGCCGTTCCGTACACTGGTATAATTGTTTCAACAAGGGAAAGTCAAAAATCACGCGAACTTGTGCTTGAAGTGGGTGTTTCTCAAATTAGTGGTGGCTCAAAAACAAGTGTTGGTGGTTATGCAGAAGAAGAAAAGGAAAACTCAAAGCAGTTTGAAATTGATGACAATAGAACAGTAGATGAAATTATAAATTGGCTTTGTAAACTTGGTTATGTTCCTAGTTTTTGTACTGCTTGCTATCGCGAAGGACGAACAGGAGATCGCTTTATGGCATTTGCAAAATCTGGCCAAATTAAAAATTTCTGCCAAGCAAATTCTCTTATGACCTTGCAGGAATATATTGAAGATTATGCGAGCGTTGATACAAAGATTCATGCTCAAAAAGTTTTACTTAAAGAAATTGATTATATACCTAGCGAAAAGGTAAAAGGGCAAGTGCACGAAAACCTTGTACGCATAAAAAGTGGAAAAAGAGATTTTAGGTTTTAGATATGGCAAATGATTTAAATACCACACCCAATGCAAATAGAATACATATTGCAATTTTTGGAAGATGTAATAGTGGAAAATCGAGCCTTATAAATGCGCTTACAAAACAAGACATTGCCATTGTATCCGATGTGCAAGGGACAACAACAGATCCTGTATACAAAGCAATGGAACTTAAAGGTCTTGGCGCATGTGTTCTTATAGATACTGCAGGTTTTGATGACAATAAAAATGAGCTTTCAAAAGAGCGCGTCAGCAAAACAAGGTCAATTGTAGAAAAGGCAGATATCGCAATAATTGTTATAGATGTAAGAGAGTCTACATCAGGTCTTTCAGTTGAAAAAGACTGGCTAGGCGATTTACAAAAGCATGATGTTCCAACACTCGTAGTGGTAAATAAAATTGACTCTGTGATTGAAAATTCGTTTGAAGATATTTCAAAACTAATAGAATCTTCACTTGCATTAAAACCTATTTTTGTAAGTGCTAAGTCAGGTGATAATATAGACGCTGTAATAGACGAACTAAAAAAATATTCTTATGTAGATGAAAATCTTTCTATTACTTCACACCTAGTAACTGAAGGCGATACCGTTCTTTTAGTTATGCCTCAAGATATTCAAGCTCCAACAGGCCGACTCATTTTACCACAAGTGCAAACAATACGAGACCTTTTAGATAATAAGGCAATTGTAATAAGCTCTACATTTGATAAAGTTCAGTCCGCCTTAGAAAGCTTAAAAAACGCACCTGCATTAATTATTACTGACTCTCAGTTGTTTAAGGAAGTTGAAGCAATACGGCCAAAAGAAAGCGTTTTAACATCATTTTCTGTATTGTTTGCGCGCTATAAGGGTGATATAAATATTTACAAGGAAGGGGCAGAGCACATTGATAGCTTAACAGAAAAAAGCCGAGTGTTGATTGCCGAAAGTTGTACCCATGCGCCAATGGACGGCGATATTGGGCGTGTAAAAATTCCTAACCTATTAAAAAAACGAGTGGGGGAAGAGCTTTTTGTTAATGTTATATCTGGTGCAAAACTTCCAGACAACCTACAAGATTACGATTTAATAGTCCAATGTGGTGGTTGCATGATGACAAGAAAATTTATACTTAACCGCATCAAAAAAGCACAAGAAAACAATGTAGCCATTACTAATTATGGAATGGCAATTGCAAAACTAACGAACACTATGTATAGCGTATGACAAAAGAGCATATTAGTAGCATAATAGATTCACTTAATGTTAGTCACTCATTGACTATTTCAGAAAGTAAAGACCTTTTAGAAGCACTTGTTTCACCCTTTATAGAAAGTGAAAAAAACAAAGGTTTCCTGCAAGAATCTGACAGGCTGGAGCTTGTTGAGTATCTTAGAGACCTTGCGCAAAAAACAGCCGTTTCTGTGTACGGGAAAAAAGTGTTTATGCGAGGACTCATTGAGTTTACAAACTATTGTAAAAATAATTGCCTTTATTGCGGCATTCGTGGTCAAAATAAAAATGCCGAGCGCTATAGACTCACCAAAGACGATATTTTAGAATGCTGTTCTCTAGGTTACGCTGAAGGAATACGAACCTTTGTAATGCAAGGCGGAGAAGATGGCTTTTTTACAAAAGAGGTATATTGCGATATTGTTCAAAGTATAAAAAATCAATATCCTGACTGCGCTGTTACATTTTCTGTGGGTGAAAAATCGCGAGAAGAATATGAATCATACAAAGAGGCTGGAGTAAATAGGTTTTTACTTCGACATGAAACAGCAAATGAAGGGCACTATGCAAAACTCCACCCAAAATCTATGAGTCTAAAAAATAGATTGCAGTGCCTTCGACAACTTAAGGAGATTGGATTTCAAACGGGAACAGGCTTTATGGTTGGAAGTCCAGGGCAAACTATTGATACCCTGGTACAAGACCTTGAGTTTATTCAAAGCCTCCACCCTGAAATGCTTGGCATTGGACCTTTTTTAGCCCATGTAGACAGTATCTTTTCAAATGAAGCAAATGGGAGTGTGGATGCAACGCTTATCCTTATTAGCATTCTTCGGCTTCTTGAGCCCAGTGCTCTCATTCCTGCAACTACAGCGTTAGGAACTGCATCAACTGATGGCAGGGAACAGGGAATACTATGTGGGGCAAATGTTGTAATGCCAAACTTATCGCCATTAGAAGTTCGTAAAAAATACCTTTTGTACAATAATAAAATAAGCACAGGAGATGAAGTACTGGAGGGAATAGCAAAGCTCCGAGAAAAAATTGCCAGCATCGGCTATGAGTTAACAGGGGAAAGGGGCGACTTTAGAATGTAGAGGCGAACACATAGGTTCTGCCGCTACATTCTAAAGTACGTGCGAACCTGCGTGTTCGCACTGTAACTTAATCACTTGCCGATGTTACCTTTTATTCAGTACCTTGTTTTATAAGTATGAAAACTAAAAAGCTCATTATGGCAGTTGTGGCATTTTTCTTGCTAATGGCCTGTTCTGCTGGAGCAAAAAACGAAACAAAGCAAGAAAGTGGAGAAAATATGAAATCTAAGGCTAATGTAAACATCAATATGAATAATCTACAAGATATTTATTTTGCAGGTGGTTGCTTTTGGGGGGTTGAAGAATATTTTTCAAGAATCCCTGGTGTATATGATGTAACATCAGGCTTTGCAAATGGTACAACTGATAACCCTAGCTATGAAGATGTAATTTATAGGAATACAGGACATGCAGAAACTGTGCACATCCAATATGACCCGAGTATTATTAGCTTAAAAACTCTAACTGAGCAGTTCTTTAAGATAATCAATCCTATAAGTTTAAATAAACAAGGCAATGATGTTGGAACACAGTATAGAACAGGTATATATTATACCAATTCAGCAGACGTTCCTGTTATTGAAGCAGTAATAAAAGAGGTTCAAAAAAATTATTCTGCAAAAATAGTAACAGAGCTTCAAGTACTTGACCATTATTTTTTAGCTGAAGGGTATCACCAAGATTACTTAAAAAACAACCCCAATGGGTATTGTCATATTTCATTTGCATCGCTTAACGAGGTTGTGCTTGAAACAGAAAAAGAACCAGCTGGAAAATATACTAAACCAAGTATTGAAGAGTTACAACAACGGCTCACTCCTTTACAGTTTGATGTAACACAAAATGATGGAACCGAAAGAGCATTCACGGGTGAATACTGGGATACTAAGGAAAAGGGCATATATGTAGATATTGTAACTGGTGAGCCATTGTTTAGTTCGAGTGATAAATATGATTCTGGAACAGGTTGGCCTTCTTTTACTCGGCCAATAAGTGATGAAAAAATTGTAGAACATGTTGACAATAGCTTTTTTATGACGAGAACTGAAGTTCGTAGCACCTTTGGTGATAGTCATTTAGGACATGTTTTTCCTGACGGCCCAAAAGATGAAGGTGGTTTGCGCTATTGTCTAAATTCAGCTGCGCTCAACTTTATACCGTATGACCAAATGGATGAAAAGGGTTATAGTGACTACAAAAAATATGTGAACTAATTATACAGTTTTTCATGATGTTTTTAGGGTTTCTTATGTGCCTAAATAATAATAAGATTCCCTAAAAAAATTTCTTGTCTTTTAGAGCATACCATGTTACAATGGTAGTACAGATTTCTTGGAGGCAAGCGAATGATTGAACAATCACAACTCGATATATTACTTCAGATGGCTTCGTGCGTTGCAACTCAATTTGGGTCTAGTTGCGAAGTCGTAATTCATAAATTATCACAAGCAGAACACACAAGTGAAATTATTCACATTGAAAATGGACATGTAAGCCATAGAAATCGTGAGGCAGGTCCTAGTCCTATAGTATTAGAGGCCTTAAAAAAAGATCCAAAAACATTGAATGATAAATTAAACTATTTATCAAAAACTCATGATGGAAGAATTTTAAAAAGCAGCACCTTATACATACGAGGTAAAAAGGGAGAAATTGAAGCTATCTTTGCGGTAAATTATGATATCACGCATATGCTTGCATTTCAATCTGACTTAGCAAATCTTGTTGAACCAAGCGAGGCAGTATCAAATGATAATCCATCTCCAATTCCTACAAATGTAAATGAACTACTTGACGATTTAATAGAACAATCTATAAAACTTATCGGAAAGCCTGCAGTTTTAATGACAAAAGAAGAAAAAATTCGTGCTATTGAATTTTTAAATAATGCAGGAGCTTTTTTAGTTACAAAAAGTGGTGATAAAATTAGTCAATTATTTGGCATTAGTAAATATACTATGTATAGTTATATAGAGGCAGGACAATGTTCAGATTCAGAGTAAACGGCTTAAGCGTTGAAACTGAAAAGGACTCAAAACTCCTACCGTTTTTACGAGACGAATTAAAGCTATTATCGGTAAAAAATGGATGCTCAGAAGGCGCGTGTGGAACCTGTATGGTAATAGTTGACGGAGTTGCAACAAAGGCTTGTGTGCTCTCTGTTCCAAAGTTAGAAGGAAAATCAATTGTTACCGTTGAAGGCTTAACTGAAAAAGAGCGAGATGTGTATTCTTCTTGTTTTGCGTCTTGCGGTGCAGTACAATGTGGGTTTTGCACTCCAGGGATGGTAATTTCTGCAAAAGCACTCATTGATAAAAATCCGAGTCCAACAATAGAAGATGTACGAGTAGCCCTAAAAAATAATATTTGCCGTTGTACAGGTTATAAAAAAATTGAAGAGGCAGTGCTACTAGCTGCAAGCATATTACGTGGCGAAAGCGCTATTCCAAGTATGGACGAAGCGAGGGTCGATGCCATTGCAAAAACGCTTGGCAAGGCTGAATATGCAGACGATATGTACATCGATGGAATGCTCTATGGTGGAGCTGTCAGAAGCCCGAGTGCTCGTGCACTTATTCATTCTATTGATATTACTGAGGCAAAAAAACTTGACGGTGTAGAGCTTTGCGTTTTAGCGAGTGATTTACCTGGTAAGAAAAAAATTGGGCACTTAAAACAAGATTGGGATGTTCTTATCGCAGAAGGTGAAGAAACACATGCAATTGGGGATGCACTCGTTCTCATTGCTGCGAAAAGTAAGGAGATTTTAATTGAGGCAAAAAAACTTATAAAAGTAGAATATGATGAGCTAGATCCAATTACCTCTCCAAAAGAAGCAAGT
>CAYJLT010000091.1:0-6740 GCA_964371295.1 uncultured Treponemataceae bacterium | reverse complement strand
ATTTTACCTTCAGAACAAAGTATTCTTACACGGCGCTCTGATATATTCCATTTTTCTGCAATTTCTTTAACTGTTGTGTACATTGTCTCCCCTATAAATACTGCATATACTGTATTATCGGAACAATATACCATTTATCGGAATAATATTTTTCACGTATCGGAATAATAGATGCCACGAGGAGCTAAAAAAAATTACACTAAAATGTCGCCTTGTGGGATTC
Organism: uncultured Treponemataceae bacterium; assembly: GCA_964371295.1. Taxonomy (GTDB): domain Bacteria; phylum Spirochaetota; class Spirochaetia; order Treponematales; family Treponemataceae; genus CAYJFX01. The sequence continues at coordinate 6,517 of CAYJLT010000091.1, read as the reverse complement.
ATTATTCAAGGGTGGATGATGGTAGAACATAATTCGCACTTTTAGCTCATCTTCACATGATTTTATCAGCGATATTTGCTACAATAGCTTAAGCCACTATTTTGGAGATTATGTATGCAAAAAATACTTATTGTTGTTCTATTCTTTTTCTTTTCGTGTAGTAATCAAATAGAATATATAGGGCAACTACCATTTCCAAAAACTGAAAAATCAATACTCCTTGTGAGCGATTTACACTGGCAGCACTCAGAAACAGTACTTAGAACAGAATACCTAGATGAAATAACAAATGCTTTAATTTATGATATATCAAAATCGTCTATAGACACATTAATAGTTTGTGGTGATATTACTAATAATGGCCGACTTACAGAGCATGAAGATATTGTTGATTTTTTTACGATAATTGAAAAAAATGGCACAGAAGTTTTTGTAACAATGGGCAATCATGATATTGGAAAGGAAGCAACTCCAAGCGTGCTACAAACTATGTATAAAAACTTTGGCTATAGTGGTGCTTTGTCTTATGATACAGATTCAATGAGTTATCTTACTTCCATAGATGATGATATATGGCTGTTATCGCTCGACTTAAATGTATACGAAAACAAAAAAAGTGATATGGCTGCTACAATTAGCGATACAACACTTTTGTGGGTGGAAAGCTGCTTAGAAATGGCAGAAAAAGAAGGCATAATGGTTATTCCGTTTAGTCACCATAATCTTATTGAACATACGCTCTCAGGTTATGAGAAGCACTACAATATTGATAAGGGTGATGAGCTTCGCGAAATCCTTTTGCAATACAATGTTCCAGCCTATTTTTCGGGGCACCGCCATCGAAGTTTTATTGCAGATGGAAGTAGCAAAGAAAAAAAACTTGTTGAGTTTGTTTTGGGAACAACAATATCTTACCCACATTCTTATGGCATTGTAACGTACAGTACTAACAGGACTATTAGCTATAAAGATATGAGCATTGATGTTGATTCATGGGCTGTAGAGAAGAATATTGAAAATAACGACTTACTCAACTTTTCAGAATATTCAAAAAAACGCTCTGAAAATGCTATGTTAGAAACAATTGGTACAGTGGTAAAAAGTGTTACCGATGATGAAGAAGAGCAAAGAATGCTTACAGAATACTATTTAGAACTCTCTAGTCATTCAAGGGAAAAAACATTGTATACTGTGCACGATTCACTAAAAAATAGAGAAGAATACAATATGTGGAAAAAGTATAAAAATGAAATAGTATTTGCTAAGTGGATACCATGGACACTAGAAAACCATGTTAACGATAGAAAAGAGCATACAATTGTATTTTAAGAATACAGGAGTTTCAATGACAAACGATATGAAATTATATTACGATTATACTGTTTCGCCTCTTGGGCAGGTTTTTTATAAAACTGTGTGGAGACAACTAGAATCAATACAAAACAAAGTTGTTTTGGACTTTGGAAGTGGGTTTGGCTTCACATCTAATTTTCTTGCAAAGAACAATGATGTGGTTGCTATTGAAATGGATAAAACAATGATTGATACATGCACGGGCGAAAATCCGTTTAATCAAATTACTGGAGATCTGAGTGCATTGCAGCATTTCGAAAGAGAATCATTTGATGTTGTAGTTTGTCATCTTGTATTTGAGTTTGTAGAGTCTCCTCAAACCTTTCTTAAAGAATTACTTCGTGTGCTAAAAAAAGGTGGAGTTATTTCTATAGTTCGGCACAATAGGGAAGGTAGAATCATTCAGTCTGTTGTGCAAGATTATGATTTATTAGAGACAAAAAAACTTTTGCAAGGTGCTCCTTCTTTTTCAAGTGCTTTTGGCAACATTAATTACTACAATAATGACGACATACTTGCATGGTCAAATAATACTCTCAAAACAGAAAAAATGTATGGTGTCAGAGCCCTTGCGAGTTTGCATAATGCGGAAGTTCAATCAAAAGAAAACTGGGTAGGAGATATGCTTGAAATAGAGTGGGAGCTTTTGCAATATCAAGCATTTATAGATATAGCATATTTTCACCATTTAATATTAAAAAAGAGAGTCTAGGTTGCTACAACTGTGCTATTTACTGGAACATCATACTCTTATCCCTTTGTTGCCTTTCCATAACACAATATATCTCCAAGAAATTTTACCTCTACTTTCCAGTCAAGCTTTTCAATAAGAGTGAGAGTGTTTTTATTTATTTGACAACCCCTGCTAAAGGCCTTCCAAATAACATTTACTGTATCAAATATTCTACCTTGCGTATCTTTGGGACGAACATGCTCCATAAAAATATAGCATCCCTTTGGCTTTAATACTCTTTTGATTTCTTTTAATGCAATATCTTGGTGTTCAACCGAACAAAGAACAAGGCTTGCAACAACGGTATCAAAGCAATTATCTTGAAAAGGAAGACTTTCAATTGATGCTTCAACAAATTCAACATTTTGTCCACTGAGAGTATGATTTTTTATATCTACGGCTACGATTTTTTCTACTTTTGAAAAGTCATAAAACGGATAGTTTGCACCCGTTCCAAATCCAATTTCGAGTACTGTGCCCATAGCTTTTGGTATGCTTTTTTCTCGTATTTTTTTTAGCCATCTGTTTTCAATAGGTTTCATACATACGTCGTACAGATTCATAATGGACTCCAAAAAAATGTGCTTTCTATGAACACAGTATATCAAAAAATATTTTTTCTATCTATAACTATTTTTATTACTAAGAATTATATCTTTGATTTACAAAAAGAATAGACCAATACTCAATTATAAAACTCGACAATAATAAAAAGCTATGATAGACTGTAAGTATTGGATATGATAAAACAAATAGTAGAAAATAAAAAACAATTTTTAGATTTACTCTTATTAGCAGACGAGCAAGAAAGCATGATTGATACCTATTTAGAAAAGGGTGAAATGTTTGCGCTTTATGAAGAAGAAGCTATACGAGCTACCTGTGTTGTAGTTGATCAAGGAAAGGGTGTAATAGAAATAAAAAATATTGCAACGGTGCCCAGCAGTCAAAAACAAGGGTATGGCAAAAAACTCATTAATTATATTGAAAATCGGTTTTCTAAAAGTCATACAATACTTACAGTCGGTACAGGTGATAGTCCTTTAACCGTTCCTTTTTATGAAAAATGTGGCTTTACACAAACACATAGAATTGCAAATTTTTTTATAGATAACTATGACCATCCCATAATAGAAGAAGGAAGGCAATTGGTTGATATGGTTTACTTTGAAAAAACCATAAAAAAATAGGAGTCTTGTTATTAAAGAAATTGTTGCAAAGAGTCTTGTGTCTAGTAAAAACAATATGAATATTTATAGAGGCTGTACTCATGGTTGCATCTATTGCGATTCCAGAAGTGAAGTTTATGGGAAAACCTACACATTTGAAGATATTGAAGTAAAAGTAAATGCTGTTGAATTGCTAGAAAAAGAGCTTTCCAAAAAACCCAAGCGTTGTATGATTGTAACAGGCTCTATGACAGACCCTTACATCCCGTTAGAAAAAGAATTAGAGCAAACAAAAAAGTGTTTAGAAATAATTGAAAAACAAGGCTTTGGTGTTGCACTCTTAACAAAGTCCGACCTTATTTTACGGGATATTGGCCTACTTGAAAGGATTAACAAAAAAGCTAAATGCGTTGTGCAAATGACTCTGACAACTTTCGATGAAGAATTATGCAAAATACTTGAGCCAAATGTTGCAACAACAAAAAGGCGTTTTGAAGTGTTAAAAGAGATGCAAAGGGTAGGCATTCCAACCATAGTGTGGCTCACTCCTATTTTGCCTCTTATTAATGATACAGAAGAAAATATTGCGGGCCTTCTTGATTATTGTAAACAAGCAGGTGTTAAAGGCATACTTACCTTTGGAATTGGTATGACCCTACGATATGGAAACCGAGAATATTATTACAAAAAGCTAGAAGAGCATTTTCCAGATGTTCGAAAAGAGTACATAAAAAAATATGGAAAAAGTTATGGAATACGAAGCCCAAAAAGTGCAAAGCTTAATAAAATTATAAAGTCATTTTGCGCTGAAAATAATATCTTGTATGGGGAAAAAGAAGTATTTAATTATGTATGGTCGTTTGAGGATAAAGAACAGCTTAGTTTATTTTAACAAAAAAGCTCCACTGTGTTTACAATGGAGCTCTTTTAAGACTTATGCGTCTTGTTTAGTATCGGCTATTTGAATCTCTCGTAAGTTTACGCCTTGTGGAAGGTCATATGCAAATTTTATAGTTTTTGCAACATCTTCTGCTGTTATGCTTCCAACTCCTAATGATTCTTTCCAAGCATGGTAACCAGTTTTAATATCATCGCTTGTAGTGTGACTCAAAAGTTCAGTGTCTACAGCACCTGGACAGATTCTCATCACACGAACATTGTGGCTTGATAATTCACCACGAGCTACTTCGGAAAGTCCAACAACACCATATTTTGTTGCACAATAAGCTGCATGATTTCCAAATGGTTTAACACCTGCAATTGAAGAAATATTAATAATAGTTCCGCATTGTCTTTCTTTCATGTCATTCATTACAATTTGCATGCCATTCATTACGCCCATTACATTAACATTGAGCATGTTTTGCCATTCATTTGCATCTTGTGTTTCAATATTCCCTAAGAGCATGATGCCAGCATTATTAATAATAAGGTCTGTTTTACCATACTTTTGTTCTGCACTACGTACCGCTTTTTCAAATGATGCTTTGTCTGTAACGTCGACCTTTGCACACATGGTGTTCTCAAGGGAAAGCTCTTCTAATTTTTCAACTCTTCTTGCTAAAAGTAATAAAGGATGTCCTGCATTATTAAACTCTATTGCTAAAGCCTTTCCAAATCCTGAACTCGCACCTGTAATAACAACTAATTTTTTCATTATTTTCTCCATAATTGACATTTTTCCTATTACAGTATATATTACTGTAATAGGAAAAAGTATATCATAAAGAAATAAATTGTCAATACGGCACTTTTTTTTCCCTTAGTGAAATTGAGGTAAGAAATGGATAAAATAACAGTAGACTCTGAAATTGAAGTAACGTTAAAAATGATTGGAGGTAGGTGTAAACCGCTTATTTTGTATATTTTAATTGAAGAAGGCTCACAAAGATATAAGGACTTATTAAAACGAATTAATCAAATATCTCAAAAAACGCTTACCAATCAATTGCGCGAACTTGAGACCGATGGTCTTATTTCGAGAAAGTCCTTTCCAGAAATTCCACCGAGAGTGGAATATTCTATAACTGAAAAAGGAAGCAGCTTATTTCCTATACTAGAACTTATGTGCGAATGGGGCGAAAAAAACTGTGATGAGCGCTTTGTACTTTTAAACCCTGCCTGTACACCAACATAATTTTTAAAACAAATTCAATTGATTTTCAATTATGCTTTTTGATTCTCGCCCTGTAATAATGGCATTCGGATTAACCTCTCCAATAAGAACGGGTGATAAAGGGTTGTGTTTTTTCATATTGTTTATAGAAGATTCTTCACTTTGTAAGGCATAACAATAATTGCATCCATTTGCACAGCAATTATAGGTTCCAATATCAATGCTTTCTATGCACAGGCATTCATCCCGTTGGTTTTTATCTCTTTTACAATTAATAGGTGCTTGTAAAATATCTTCTATGGAACTTTTATCTATACAAGCCCCTGGTACAATACCAAACTTTGAAACATCTATCTTTTCTGCGCAGGTAAAAATCGGTAAGCTATGCTCTTTTGCAATATTTGAAATTACTTCGGCTAAAGAGTGCATATTTTCAGTGGTCATGTTGTAAGTAGGATCTTTACCCATTCGCGTCATTACATTTTTATAATTATCAATAAAGCTCACAATACATCGGTTTGCATATGGTGCTAATTGTTTTGCCATATTGGAAAACATTTTTTTATGATATTCAATGGTATGCTTATCATCTAAAAAAATGGGATCATAGCGCCATATCATATTATTTTTGCCAATTCTCTTGCTTAAGGTAATAAAAGATTCAATTAAGTCTTGCTTATTTGGCAATCCCTTTTCTACATCTTTTCCATATGGGGTAAGCGTAAAATGAAAGCAATACGGATATTTCATATCTTCAATAGTATCTAAATACTTAAAAAAGGGTAGGGGGTTTTTTGTCCAAAATAAAATAATATCAACTGCCTCTCGACTAAGATTTGCCCATGAGTAGCGATTTTCATTATACGGATTTTGAATTAAAACATATCCTTCTTTTAGCCTGTTAATAAACCACTCACCATAAAAAGAGGGTATGTCTGTTCTTCTTGTAGCACTAATTATCATTAAAGTATTTATTTGAATCTTCTGGTGCTTCTTCTCTGTCTAAGTGCGTATACTCTCTAATAGTAGAACACACGGTTATTTTATAACTTTCAAAAAGAGAGTTTTTTCCCTGTGCTTGACTCATCCGATGTTCCACTGTATTCCGCCATTTAGTTACGGCTTCTTCATTTTTCCATATATTCA
>CAYJLT010000090.1:0-6820 GCA_964371295.1 uncultured Treponemataceae bacterium | reverse complement strand
CAATAACAAAAATAGTTGATGAAACTCAAGAAGGATACAGTGTTTGTACAAACTGCCCTGTTCGCTGCACAATTCCACTTGGAGCAACTGGAGCATGTAGCCGTTTTTCAAATAAAGATGGTGCCATAATACGCAATCGCCCTCTTGTAGTAGACCCAAAACCAGTTACAGAAGAAGCACTTAATTTTGTTCCAACCACAACTGCCGTAGGGGCAGGATCTGCCTATCCTTGTTGCAGGCCAGCACCATTCATTGTAGAAGAGTCACAAAATAATACTGATGTTGTAACCGTAGTAACAGAAGCTCCTCTTTCATACAGTGGCGTGAAAGTTAAAATTGATGTAAACCGATACATTGGTGAAGAAGGCGCAAAAGTTAAGCGAGACGGGAAAATTGTAGGAATGGTTACTACAGAAGAATACGGTTCCAAAATGCTCACTATTGGGGGGGCAAACCTTTTGAGCCATGGAAATGATGGCTTTATTGTTGCAAAAACAATTGTTGACCTCGCAAATGGGCGCTCAGTAACACTGAAAGTAGACGAAGGTGCTACACTAGAACTCCAACAAGGAAAAACTCCTGTCATTGATGGAAGCGCTGAAGAAGTAATGCGCGTAGGTTGTGGAAGTGCAACAGTGGGTATGTTTGCCCGCCAGTTATCAGCAGTTGTTGATGAAGCGATTATCCTTGATTATCATGTAGTGGGGCTCCTTTCAGAGCACCTCGCTGGCGCCGAAGTTGGAATGACATATTCAGGAGTTGTTCCATCAGGAACAAAAAGCACTCGTGGGCGTTATTTTGGGAAAGCAGGAACAGGCCTTGGCGGAACTGATATTGAAACCTTTGTAGGAGCGGTTGCCTCTGTCGACATGACATTAGCAAAACCTGGTATGAAAATCTTAGTAACTGAAACAACAGGTAGAAAATCTGGGCTCCTTGAACTACAAGCAGATGGGTCCGTTAAAGAAATACCTATGACAAAAGAAATTCAAGAGGTAACCCAACTCATTACCGATACGTGCGAAACATCATCGGTGTCAGTAATCTATACAGGGGGAACTGGAGGAAGTGCACGAGCAGGTGTTACTTCATACCCGAAAAAACTCACAGAAGCTGTTCACCGTGATGAGGTAAAACTAACAATTGGTGGAGCAAGGGCTTGGGTTTTACCAGGTGGTGGTATAAATTTCATGGTAGATGTTTCAAAAATGATTGAAAATCCAATTACATGGGTTCCAACACCTGCCACAGTAGCACCAGTTGAATACACTATGACAAAAGAAAAATATATTGAACTCGGTGGGCACAAGGCAAATATTATCACAAAAGAAGAACTTTTGAAAAAAATCGGCTCGTAACGTGTATAAAACCCTTGATGATGGTCGCGTGTTTATTAATCATGGGCCAATACAAATGAGTATTGATTGTAGGATTACTAATACTCGTGAGACCTCTATAGCTACAAGAGTGGCGACAGAGGTCATAAACGAGTTTTCACGACTTGCTCCCTTTACACCCCAGCTAAAAGAAATGCGCTCCATTACTTATGATGACAAGCTTCCCTTTACACTTAAGCAAATGATTTCAGCTGTAGAAATCACTGGTTATGGAGATTTAAATACCCTCGCTGCAGTAGCAGGATCTCTTTCAGAATATGCAGCGTTTACTGCAAAAGACTTTGGTGCTACTAAGGTTATTATTAATAATGGCGGGGACATAGCCCTATACAATACTGAAAATGAGCCTATTAAAGTCGGAATTCCAGTAAATGAGGAACAAACGCTAACAATTGATATTTCAAAAGAACAGGATATTGCAGGAATTTGTACAAGCGGTTTCAAAGGCAGGAGCTTTTCAAAGGGAATAGCGACCTTTGTAACCGTTTTTGCAAAAAAAGCCTCTGTCGCCGATGCTTGCGCAACATATATTGCAAATATGACAAATGCAGATCACCCAAATATTATTCGTTGCTTAGCAGAAGAAATAGATGAAGGAACAGATATTCGTGGGCAACTTATTACTGTGAAAATTGGTGATATTCCTGAAAAAGTGAAATATGAAGCCGTTTTAAATGGCTATGAGGCTGCTATTTCTTTGTATGAAAAAAACATTATCAAAGGGGCCATTATTTGCATTGATGAAGCTATCACAAAAGTACCGGAGTCCTTATTTCTATCTTAGCTTGAAGTTTTTTACAAGTGTATTAAGTGTTTTTCAAAATTTCTTGCTTTTAATGGAATCGGTCCTAGTTTTTTATACTACACGTTTGTATAGTTTTCATTGCAAGTGTTTTAATTAACCGAAAAAAAAAGATTGACAGATACCAATCCATGCTTTACAATTTAGAAGTAAGGGTTTTAGTTAGCCATTTTTTTAAAAAATGCATTTGGCTAGCAGGTATCTGCAAGCCAAAAACTATACCCACATATTATTTTATAACGATACAGAGGCAAAACTGTATCATCTTAGGAGGCTTTTATGCTAGCTGTTGCTTTAACCTTTGTTGGAATTACATTGGTTATGAATGGAGTGTTGATTTTCGGAAAGGCAGACCCAAAAACATTGTCTATGATGAATATCATCACTGCAATTGTTATTGTTGTTGGAAACTTTATTGGTCTTGCTCGAGCTGAATCTGTTATGGATTACCAAAATGCAGCCGGTGGATTCTTATTCGGATTTACTTATGCTATTCTTGCTTCAAACATGTTGTTTGGCTTAGATGGAAGAGCATATGGTTGGTATTCAGGTATGGTAGCTGTTTTTGCTATTGTTATGGGAACTGTTACAATTCCTACAGGATTATACCAATACGTATTTTTATGGTACGCATGGGCAATTCTTTGGGGTTCAGGATTCGTTGAAAGCGCATGTGGAAAACCTCTTGGAAAATTCACACCTGTACTACTGATTCTTGAAGGTATTTTCGCAGCCTTTGTACCTGCAATTTTAATGCACTTAGGTATGTGGGACACCCTTTTAATGTAACCCTTGGAGGTATATAATGGCAAAAAAAGCCTTAATAATTATTGATTATAATAATGACTTCGTAGCTGATGATGGAAAACTTACTTGTGGAGCTCCAGGTCAAGCGCTCGATAAAAAAATAGCAAGTCTTGTTGATGAGTTCAGTAAGAGTGGTGACTTCGTAATTAATGCATGTGATGATCATGATGAAAACGAAAAGTATTCACCTGAAGTTGGGATGTTCCCTGCTCACTGTGACTCTGAATACGGAAAAGCTCTCTTTGGTGAAACAAAAGCTGCTGTAGAACGATTCCCTCAAGACAGATATGTGTATATTCCAAAATTCAGATACTCTGCATTTGCAGGGACTCCACTTGACATGAAACTTAAAGAAAGAGAAGTTAAGGAAGTTCACTTAGTCGGTGTATGTACTGATATTTGTGTATTGCACGCTGCAGTTGATGCCTATAACTTAGGTTATAAAATTGTTGTTTACAAAGATGGTGTTGCAAGCTTTAACCAAGCAGGACACGATTACTGTTTAACACACTTTACAAACGTACTTGGTGGAACAGTAGTATAACACTAACCATCTAATGACAAAAAAGCTGTTGTGGAAACACAACAGCTTTTTTTGTTTACAATAATTACTGCTAAATCTTTTTTATTAGTATGCTACCCCATGGGCTATCATTGCATCTGCAATTTTTGCAAACGCTGCAATATTTGCACCTGCTACTAAGTTTCCTTCAATACCGTATTCTTTTGCTGCAAAAGAGCAGTTTTGGTAGATGTTTTTCATAATTTCTTGTAGTTTAGCATCAACTTCTTCAAATGTCCAAGAAAGACGCATTGAGTTTTGAGTCATTTCAAGACCTGAAACAGCAACTCCACCTGCGTTAGCAGCCTTAGATGGGGCAAAGACAGTTTTACTGTTTAAGAATGCATTGATAGCTTCTAAGTCAGAAGACATATTTGATCCCTCAACAACAGCAAGACAACCATTATCTATTAACATTTTTGCATGTTCAAGACGAATTTCATTTTGCGTAGCACAAGGAAGTGCAATATCACATTTAAGAGACCAAATACTTTTTTTGTCTTCATAAATACTACCCTTTACAATCTTTGTGTATTCACTAATTCTTGCTCTTTTTACTTCTTTTAAGTCTTTTACTACATCTAAGTTTATACCATTTTCGTCATAAATGTATCCGCCTGAATCGCTTAAAGCAACAACTTTTGCTCCAAGTTGTGTTGCTTTTTCCGTGGCATAAATGGCAACATTTCCTGATCCTGAAATTACAACATTTTTTCCTTCAAACGAAAGGCCCCTATCTTTAAGCATCTCATCTGCAAAATAGCAAACCCCGTATCCTGTTGCCTCTTTTCGTGTTAAAGAACCGCCATAAGGAATACCTTTACCTGAAAGCGTTCCATTGAACTCATTTTGTAATCGTTTTAGCTGTCCAAACATATAACCAATTTCACGAGCACCAACACCGATATCCCCTGCAGGACCATCAGTAAATTGGCCAATATGTTTTGCAAGTTCTGTCATAAAACTTTGACAAAAGCGCATTACTTCTGCATCTGATTTACCTTTTGGGTCAAAATCTGAACCACCCTTACCACCACCAAGAGGCAAGCCTGTTAGAGAGTTTTTAAAACATTGCTCAAAACCTAAAAATTTAATAATTGACTGGTTCACTGATGGGTGGAAACGAAGTCCACCTTTATATATACCAATAGCAGAATTAAATTGTACCCTATAGCCACGATTAACTTGTACTTTTCCTGCGTCATCTACCCAAGAAACTCTAAAAGAAATAATTCTTTCAGGTTCTACAATTCTTTCCATAATTGCATGTTTTTCTAGCTCAGGTCTTTTTTCTACAACCGGTTCAAAAGATTGCAAAACTTCTTCTACAGCTTGTAAAAATTCTGCCTCATGCGGATACTTTTCTTTTGTTGTTGAAAAAACCTTTGCTAAATACGCATTCTTTAAACTCATTACACTCTCCTTAAAACACTCTACGCTATCAGCGCACTATATAGGTCGTTACCGAGCAATTTGAAAAAGCAACGCTATTCAAACTACAAATGATAAAATCACCCCATTGTGCTTTTACCATCCCCTTTCTTAACAAATAATTAATTACTGCATTATATATAAAAAACCTAGAAAATTCAAGCAAGACATTTTATACTAATTGTAATTTTTTAATAAAACATTACTCTACAACAACTATTCCAATTCGTTTTGCCGCTTCTTTTGCTTCCTCCAACGACGGAGAAGCATCGCGGAGCACAAGACGTGCACCACCACGATTAAGAGTATCTACAAAGCACGTCATTTCATCGGTTTCAATTGTAACTTTTTGTATTTGAGGCTCTTTATTTTCTTTTATTTCAACTTCAATACCGAGGTCTTTTACCATTGCTACCGATTTATTATATGAATCATAATCAGAGGTTTTTGCACCAAAAGCAGCACCCATTAAAACCCCTGGCACATTTATGGCACGCCGAGCAAATAATTCAGGATATAGCTCTATAGTAATTTTTTTAATTTTCCCTTTTGCAAGTTCATGAGCTATTCGTCCAGCATTAGTAGGAGAGCCAACAGCTTGACTACTTCCACCAACTACGGCCTCTCCAAAAGTTTGAGTAATTGGACTTGTTCCCTTTGCAAGCGTTTTTGCAATTTCCTTTGCTTTTACTAAAGTTTCGTCTATTTGTTTGGCTTCTGCATCTCGAATTTCTTTTGCAATAAGCTCTTCAACTTGGGGCTTTCTCTTAAAGAAAGGTTCCATAAAATTTACAATTGTTGGAACGATGTGTTTAGCTGAATCCTTATGTGACTCATATGCCATTGAAAGCATAACATCAATGGGCACATTTACCGTCATATCAACAGCTAAGCAGAGATTAGCAGAATACATACCTAACAAAATTGCCCCACCAACATGAGTAGTACATAACGCAGGCACCAAAACTCGTGGAGTACAAGGCACTGCAATTGTTGGCGACATAGCAAGAACCATGGCTTTTTCCATTTGCTCAGGACTTCCATTTTTTAAGGCTACAATTGCGGCAGCGGTACATGCAGCTCCTGCGCCATATCCTTCCATGTTACAGCCAGTTGTTACCTTTCCAACACGGAAAATTCCACCAATTTTTACTATCAAGCACGCAATTTCACCAATAAGTTTTTCATCGTAACCTGCTTTCATCATTGCTTTAACAAGCCCGGCGTATGGACAAGAGTCACCAGTGCCTGCACAAGGGCGAAGCCCGACACAGTGATTACCTACTTGAGCCCCCAAAGTATATAAAAGTGCATCGTCTAAAAAACTGTCTTCAAAACATTTTGGCCCATCAATTTTGTTTAATTGAGAAGCGACCGTCCCTAGCAAAATACTTTCACCATCTTTTAAGCCAATATCAATCGCTTCAAGATTATGTTTATATTCTTCCATTACTTCTTTAATAATAACTTCTCGCGATTTACCCAGCTGAATTTCAGCTTCGTGTAAAACTACATCAACAACTCGCACCGAATGCTTTTGCGCAAGCTCGATTGTTTCTCCTATTGTTAACGGTTGGTTTTTTGTTATTTCGTCAATAAGTGCTGCCATTTTTTGCCTCCATATATAATTATAAATTATAATACACAAAACAAGCATTGTCCACAGGTTTTTTAGATATAAATATGACCCTTAATAAATTATTTAAAACATTTGTTTGTTTTTGAGTGTTGACTTATTTTTGAATATTTTGTATGATATAAAAATAACCTTGCTTTGCATCTTTTGGACATTAGAAAATGGAGATATTTTATGAAAAAAAT